>CAUPEV010000002.1:0-133838 GCA_963510335.1 uncultured Roseateles sp. | reverse complement strand
TGTCGGCGCTGTGGGTCTCCACCATCGCCTTCAATATCATTCTGGGCCTGGGTTACGGTGTGCGCTCGGCGCTCTTCATGGACGTGACCAACCCCAAGGTCGCCGCCACCCAGTTCACCGCCTATATGGCGCTGGGCAATTTGGCGATCGCCTACACCGCGACCTGGCAAGGCCTGGCCATCGAGGCTTGGGGTTATCCGATCACGCTGGCGGCCGACGCGGCTTTGGGTCTGGGCAGCCTGGCCTTGATGCCGCTGATGAAGAAGGCCGCAAGCGCGAGCCTGCAAGCCGCCGATGCGTATGCCGCTCAGCGCGCCAGCCGCTGCGCTCTCGGTCTGAGCCTGCTGTGCCTGAGCTGGCTGCCGTTCTGGGCCTGGCACGCCGAGACCGGCGCGGCCGAGGCGATCTTCAACACCTTCTTCACGCTGGTATTCGTGGTGGCGGCCTTGTTCATGCTGGCCGGGCGCGAAGTACTGGGCGCAGAAGCAAGCAAACCCTTGCGCAGCGCCTGCGTCTGGCTCGCTCCGCTGCTGCTGGCCCTGTATTTGCGCCGTTATCTGGACGACTTGGGGAACACAGTTCCAAGCCTATTGCTCAGCCTCGCCCAAGGCCTGATATACGCCGTGCCCCTGCTGGCGGCGGCATTGCTGATGCTGCTGGCGCGGCGCAACTGGGGCAGCTTGCTGGAGACAAGATCATGAAGACATGGAGCCTGCGGATCGTCACTGGCCTCTTGCTCGTCTTGCTCGGTGTGGCCGCCGCGCTGGCCTGGCTGGTGCACAGCAAGCAGCCGCAGCGCGAAGGCCAATTGCAGCTGGCCGGCCTGCAAGCCGCCGTGACGGTGCGTTATGACGAATTCGGTGTGCCGCATATCGAGGCGCAAAACGAGGCCGATCTGTACCGGGCGCTCGGCTTCGTCCACGCGCAAGACCGCTTGTTCCAGATGGAAATGCTGCGCCGCCTGGCGCGCGGCGAGCTGGCCGCCATCCTCGGCCCCAAGCTGCTCGACACCGACCGGCTCTTTCGCACGCTGGGCATACGCTCGCACGCCGATGCCTATGCGGCGCGCGAATTCGCACAGCTCGACACGCCGGCCAAGCGCGCATTGATGGCCTACCTGGACGGCGTCAATCAGTTTCAGGACAGCCGGCCTGCACCGCTGGAGTTCGACATCCTGGGCATCAAGAAGCGGCCATTCACGCCGGCCGACACCGTCAGCGTGGGCGGTTACCTGGCCTATAGCTTCGCTGCGGGCTTTCGCACCGAGCCGGTGCTGACGCAGATCCGCGATCAGCTGGGCGCCAGCTATCTGAAGATATTCGATCAGGCCTGGCGGCCAGATGGCGTCTTGCGCCAACAGCTGCGTCCCGGCGACTGGCAAGACCTGGGCCGGCTCGCCCAGCTGAGCCATGAGGCCCTAGAGGCCGCCGGTCAGCCCCTGTTCGAAGGCAGCAATGCCTGGGCGGTGGCCGGCTCGCGCACCAGCAGCGGCCAGCCCCTGCTGGCGGGCGACCCGCATATCCAGTTCGCCACACCGGCGGTCTGGTACGAGGCGCATCTGAAAAGCCCTGGCTTTGAGCTTTATGGCCACCACCAGGCGCTCAACCCCCTGGCCTTGCTGGGCCATAACTCAAAATTCGCCTGGAGCCTGACGATGTTCCAGAATGATGATGTGGACCTGGTGGCCGAGAAGCTCAACCCCGCCAACTCAAACGAGGTTTGGCACAAGGATCGCTGGGTCGCACTGCAATCGCGCGAGGAGCTGATCGCGGTCAAAGGCGCGGAGCCGGTCAAGCTGACGCTGCGCCGCTCCAGCCATGGCCCCATCATCAATGACGCACTGGCCGGCTCAGTTGGGGAGACACCAGTGGCTCTCTGGTGGGCCTATCTGGAAACCGAGAACCCGGTGCTGGAAGCCTTTTACGCGCTGAACCGCGCCGACAGCCTGGACAAGGCGCGGGCGGCGGCTGCACAAATCCATGCGCCGGGGTTGAACATCGTCTGGGCCAATGCCGGCGGCGACATCGGCTGGTGGGCCGCCGCCAAACTTCCCATTCGTCCGGCCGGCGTCAACCCGAGCTTCATTCTGGATGGCGCCAGCAGCGAGGCCGACAAGCTCGGCTTCCTGCCCTTTGCGCAGAACCCGCAGGAGGAAAACCCGACGCGCGGCTATGTGGTCTCGGCCAATCATCAGCCGGCCGGCGCCCTGCAAGTACCGGGTTACTACAACCTCTGGGACCGCGCCGAGCGCCTCGACTCGCTGCTGCGTGACCCATCCATCAAATGGGCGGCCGCCAACACCAAGGCCTTGCAGCTTGATGTGCAGACCGGCTACAGCCAGCGCCTGCTCAAACCTCTCTTGCCCTTGTTGCGGCAGGCCCAGATGAGCGCCGCCGACAAGGCATTGGTGGCCGAGCTGGCCGCCTGGGATGGCGCCTACAAGACCGAGCTGCGCGCGCCGGTGCTGTACCAGCAGTTCCTGTTCGAGCTGGCGCGCCTGGCGCTGCAAGATGAGCTGGGCGAAAAAGTCTTCATGAACAATTTGCGCCTGAGCCGGGCTTTCGACCACGCGCTGCCGCGCCTGATGGCCGACCCGAACTCTCCCTGGTGGAATAAACGCGACACAAAAGCCGTGGAGACGCAGGCCGACATCGTCGCCGAAGCCTGGGGCCTGAGCCTGAGCCACCTGCGCCAGACCTTGGGCAATGAGCCCCAGAGCTGGACCTGGGGCCGCGCCCACACCGTGACCCATGGCCACCCCCTGGGCAGGCAGCCGCCGCTGGACCGGGTCTTCAATGTCGGCCCCTTCGCGGCGCCCGGTAGCCACGAGACACCCAACAATATGGCGGCCCGCCTCGGCCCGGCGCCCTGGGCCGTCGCCTATGGCCCGTCAACGCGGCGCATTATTGATTTGGCCAAGCCGGTCGAGTCGCTGGGCATCAATCCGGTGGGTCAAAGCGGGGTCTGGGGCGACCGGCATTACGCCGATCAAGCCGAACTGCATGCGCAAGGTCGGTACCGCAGCCAGCATCTGGCCGAGGCCGATGTGGCGGCCCACACGCGCAGCACGCTGAGCTTGCAGCCTCCGCACTGAGGCGCGACTGGTCTGGCCGCCAAGATCAAGAATTCATCCATATTCTAGGGGGATATCCGTCTCACACCTGAGTTATGCTTTTCGCGCGTTAATCACAGGCTGAGCCCGTCAGCCGCGCGACGATTGACGCAAATCTTCCAGAAAAGGGGACTTCCTATGTTTTTGAAGAATTTCGCGGCGCTGTTGGTGGCGGTAGTCGGCGTGGCGTCAAGTGCCCACGCTCAGGCTCCGGCGGCGGCCAAAAAGCCCAATATCCTGGTGATCTGGGGTGACGATATCGGCACCTGGAACATCAGCCACAACAACCGCGGCATGATGGGCTACCAAACCCCGAACATCGACCGCATCGCCAAGGAAGGCGTTGCCTTCACCGACTACTACGCGCAGCAGAGCTGCACGGCGGGTCGTGCGGCCTTTATCGGCGGCTCGGTGCCGGTGCGCTCAGGCATGACCAAGGTCGGCCTGCCGGGCGCGCCCGAAGGCTGGAAAGCTGTCGACGTGACCATGGCCAGCGTGCTCAAGAACCGTGGCTATATGACCGGCCAGTTTGGCAAGAACCACCAGGGCGACCGTGATGAGCATCTGCCCACCATGCATGGCTTCGACGAATTCTTCGGCAATCTGTATCACCTCAATGCCGAGGAAGAACCCGAGAACCTTGACTACCCAAAGAACCCCGAGTTCCTGAAGAAGTTCGGCCCGCGCGGTGTGCTGCACACCTGGTCCGATGGCAAGGGTGGTCAGAAGATCGAGAACACCGGCCTCTTGACCAAGAAGCGCATGGAGACCATCGACGACGAAACCATCGTAGCCGCCAAGCTTTTCATCACCACCCAAGCGAAGGCCGGCAAGCCCTTCTTCACCTGGTGGAACGCCACCCGCATGCATTTCCGCACCCATGTGAAGGCCGAAAATCGCGGTATTTCGGGCCAAGACGAGTACAGCGACGGCATGGTCGAGCATGACCGCCATGTCGGTGAGTTGCTCAAGTTGATCGACGATCTGGGCCTGGGCAAAGACACCATCGTGATGTACTCGACCGACAACGGCCCGCACTACAACACCTGGCCCGATGCCGGCACCACACCCTTCCGCAGCGAGAAGAACTCGAACTGGGAAGGCGCCTACCGAGTGCCAGCCTTTGTGCGATGGCCCGACCACTTCCCGGCCGGCAAAACGCTCAACGGCATCGTCGCGCATGAAGACTGGCTTCCCACTTTCGCCGCCGCCGCTGGCGACACCGACGTCAGGGAGCGCCTGCTCAAGGGCACCACCATCAATGGCCGCAATTACAAGAACCCTCTGGACGGCTACAACCAGCTTGACTACCTGAGCGGCAAGGCCGACAAGTCGCCGCGCAATGAGTTCTGGTATGTCAATGACGATGGCCAGATCGTGGCGGCTCGCTACAACGACTGGAAGCTGGTTTTCCTGGAGAACCGAGGCGAGGCCTTTGGCGTCTGGCGCGAGCCTTTCACCGAACTGCGCGTGCCTTTGTTGTTCAATCTGCGACGCGACCCCTTCGAGAAGGCCCAGCACAACGCCAACACTTACAACGACTGGTTCCTGGACCGCGCCTTTGTAGCCGTGCCCATCCAGGGCCTGGCCGCTAAGTTCTTGCTGTCGATGAAAGACTACCCGCCCAGCGCCACGGCCGGCTCTTTCAATCTGAGCAAGATCGAGGCGCAACTGCGGAATTCGACCGGCGGCAAGTAAGCCGCCAAGCCGGACAAGACCGGCCTCGAACCTCACGGGGGTTGTTGATCCGCAAGCCTCGCTTCAGTCAAGGAGCGAGGCTTTTCTTCCTTCAAACAACTTTTTGAGGAGCGCGCAATGAAAAACAAGGTATTCGCCTCTGAGGGACAGACTCGACGGGATTGTTTGATCGGTGCAGCCACCTGGGCCGGTTTGGCCGGAATCGGCCTCAGGCCCGGTATGGCCAGCGCCGAAGCCACCGACCCCTTGTCGAGCTGGAACGCCGGCCCGGCCAAGGCGCGCATTCTGGCCTTCGTCAAAGCCGTGACCGAAACCGGCGGTCCGGACTATGTGCCGCCGGCCGAACGCATCGCCGTGTTCGATAACGACGGCACGCTGTGGGGCGAGCAGCCGATGTACTTTCAGCTCGCGTTTGCGCTCGACCGCGTCAAGGCGCTGGCACCCAGCCACCCAGAATGGAAGAACAAGCCGCCCTTTAAGGACTTGCTGAATGGCGACATGAAGGCCGTGGCGGCTGGCGGCGAGAAAGCCTTGCTGGAACTGATGGGTGCGGCCCATGCCGGCGCCACCACCGAGGAATTCGCCGCCGCCGTGCGCGACTGGCTGGCCACGGCCAAGCACCCGCGCTTCAAGCGCCCCTTCAGCGAGCTGGTTTACGCTCCGATGCTGGAACTGCTCAGTTACTTGCGCGCCAACGGCTTCCAGACCTGGATCGTCTCGGGCGGCGGCATCGAATTCATGCGCGTGTTTGCGGAACACGTCTACGGCGTGCCGCCGCAACAGGTCGTCGGCTCCAGCCTGGAGTTGAAGTACGAGTTGCGCGCTGGCAAGCCGGTCTTGGTGCAACAAGCCAAGATCGCCTTCAATGACGACAAGGCCGGCAAGCCCGTCGGCATCCACAAGGCGATTGGGCGGCGCCCCATCATGGCCTTTGGCAACTCCGACGGCGACTTCCAGATGCTGGAATGGACCAGCACAGGGCCGGGTCCGCGCCTGTCGGCCATCATTCACCATGACGACGCCGAACGCGAATACGCCTATGACCGCGGCTCCAAGATCGGCCGCCTAGAGCGCGGTCTGGATGAGGCCGGTGCGCGCGGCTGGACGGTGGTCAGCATGAAGTCGGATTGGGCACAGGTGTTCGCGCCCGCGCGCTGAACTTCTGCCAAAGCTGGGTACAGTGCGCGCTGCACCCAGCCTTTGAATCGAAGCTGGCGTTTGATCGATAGAAGAAGATGAACAAGAAAACCGCAGCCAGCCCGACCGCCCCACCTCGCTCCCACAAACGAGCCTGGATCATCGGCACGATGGTCCTTGCGAGCATGCTGGGACTCGCGGCATGGTGGTGGCTGACTGCACTCAGCAGCCCGCCGGCACAGTTGCCGCAAACTGCGGCAGCCGGCGCCAGCATGCCGGTCGGCCACGCCGCCTATGTCGACAACAAGCAATGCCTGAGCTGCCATGCGGATCAGGCAAAACAGTGGCAGGGCTCGCACCACGCCAAGGCGATGGCGGCGGCCGGCCCGGACACGGTGCGCGGCGACTTCAATAACGCCGAGTTCAAACACCAGGGCATCAAGACCCGTTTCTTCATGCGCGAAGGTAAATTCTTCGTCAATACGGACGGGCCGGACGGCAAATTGGCCGATTTTGAAATCAAGTACGCCTTCGGCCATGAGCCGCTGCAGCAATACCTGATAGCCATGCCCGGCGGGCGCCTGCAGCCGCTGCAGATCGCCTGGGACGCGCCCAAGAAGCAATGGTTCCATCTGCTGCCCAAGGAGAAGGCACCGGCCGGCGACGTGCTGCACTGGACCGGCCGCTACCAGACCGCCAACACCATGTGCATTGGCTGCCACACGACCAATTTTGAAAAGAACTACGACGCCAAGACCGACAGCTTTGCCTCGCGCTGGAGCGAGCCGAATGTGAGTTGCCAGGCTTGCCATGGGCCGGGCAAGCCGCATGTGGAATGGGCGGCCTTGAATGTTGCGGACAAGGCGGCCGGCAAGGCGCCGACCAGCGTGGCCAACTACGGGCTGAACGTCGACACCAAGGTCAAGGACGCCGCCAAGCAGGGTGAGGTCTGCACCAGCTGCCATGCCCGCCGCACCGAGCTGGACGGCAAGCCTTTTGCTGGCCAGCCGCTGCTGGACAACGTCTTGCCTACGCTGCTGACCAGCGGCCTGTATCACGCCGACGGCCAGCAGCAAGACGAGGTCTTTGTCGACGGCTCCTTCCGACAAAGCAAGATGCATCAGAAGGGCGTCACCTGCACCAACTGCCACAACGCTCACACCGGCAAGGTCAAGCTGCCGGGCAATGAGCTGTGCTTGCAATGCCATGCGCCGGCGGCCACGCCAAGAAGTGCGCCGAACCAGAGTTTTACCAGTGCGGCCGGCGAATACGACGGCCCGGCCCACCACTTCCACAAACAGGGCTCGGCCGGTGCGCAATGCGTGGCCTGCCATATGCCGGCCACCAAGTTCATGCAGATCCAGGCGCGGCCCGACCACAGCCTGCGCATCCCGCGCCCCGACCTCAGCGTCAAGCTCGGCACGCCTAACGCCTGTACCCAATGCCATTCGGACAAGCCGGCGCAATGGGCGGCCGACTGGGTCTTGAAGTGGTACGGGCCTAAATCGAGTTCACAGCGCCCCCATTTCGCCGAGACCCTTTCAGCCGCACGCGCCGGCAAAGCCGAGGCCGCGCCAGGCTTGATCGAGCTGGCCGCGAACCTGAGCCAGCCGTCCATCGTGCGCGCCACCGCCTTGGCCGAGCTGCGCTACGCCTCCGAGCTGGGCCTGGACACCAAGATGGACGCCACGCGCGACAAGAGCCCTGAAGTTCGCGCCGCCGCTGCCGACAGCCTGGAGGCAGCACCTGCCGCCCAGCGCTTGGCGGCACTCGGCCCCTTGCTCAGCGACCCTGTCCGGGCAGTGCGCATCGCCGCCGCGCGCAGCTTGTCCAGCTTGCCCGCCGGGCAGATCGGTATCAATCTGAAGCCGGCCTTCGACGCCGCGCTGGCCGAATACATCGCGACCCAGAACGTCTCGCTCGACATGCCGGGGGCGCAATTGAATCTGGCGGTGATCCAGCAAAACCTGGGCGCTAACGATTTAGCCGAGCAGCATTACTTGAACGCCCTGAAGATAGACCCCGACTTCACACCGGCGCGTGCCAATCTGAGCCAGCTCTACAGCGCCACCGGCCGCAACCCGCAGGCGGAAAGCGTCTTGGTCGAGGGGCTCAAGCGCATGCCCGAACTGGGCGAGTTGCAATATTCGCTTGGCCTGCTGCTGGCCGAAGAGAAACGCATGCCCGAGTCCGCCGCCGCTTTGACCCGTGCTGCGAAGCTGCTGCCCACACGCGCCAAGGTGCACTACAACCTCGGCCTCGTCCATCAAGGCCTGGGCCAGCGCAAGCAGGCCGAGAGCGCCTTGCTGACGGCGCAAAAGCTGGAGCCTGCAGATCCGTCCATGTCTTATGCCTTGGCGGTCTTCTATGCGCAAGGCGGGCAGCAGGCCCAGGCCCTCCAATGGGCCGAGAAAATGCGCCGGCCAGGGGCTCCGGACCCTCAGCTAGAGCAGTTCATTGCACGCTTGAAGGGGCGCTAAGCTTTTGTCGACGGGGGCGGCCGAAAGCTGCGCTTCAGCACCGCCGCACCCGCGCCGCTACCGCTGTCGGGCGCGACGGCGTCGTCGGTCACCAGCGTGCTCTCTGGCGCGCATTTCAGCGCCGCGAAGGTGGCCGCCAATTCGGTCTTCAATTGCTGCAGCTGCGCGATATGGGCATCAATCTGCGCCATCTTGGTCTGCAACTGCTGCTCGATTTGGGGCCGACCAAATCTGCCCTGCGCCAATAGCGGCAGGATGGCGCGGATCTCCTGCAGCGAAAAGCCCAGGGCCTGCGCACCGCGTATGAAACGCAGCTGCTCGACCTGGGCCGGCTCATAGCTGCGGTACCCGTTCTCCAGCCGCGCGGGCGCCGCCAGCAGGCCTTGCTTTTCGTAGTACCGAACGGTGTCGGCCGAGATGCCGCAGGCATTGGCGAGTTGGCTGATGTTCATTGCGGCATCGAACAAAAAAGACGTGAGTGGGGCTTGACCTTGGAGCATAGACCAATCTTTAAGCTTGGTTCTCATCTCCTCCAACAGCTCTCAAGCGGCCTTCCCCATGCGCATATTTCTCCATCTCTTTTTGCCCTTGCTGATGGCAAGTACGCTGCTAGCCCCGGCCAGCGCGGCGCCAAACCAAACACCCCAAGCGCCCCAAACCGCCCAGCTTCCCGACATCGGCTTCGCCATCATCAAGACCTCGCGTGTCGCGGTGATGGAGGGGCTCTTGGTGCCGGGCGGCAGTTTCAGCAAACAGATCGACTCCAACTTCTCGGCCTTTTTGATCAAGCACCGGAACGAGTACTTCTTGTTTGACACCGGCATGGGGCGGCAAATCGACGGCCAGTACCGTGCGGACATGCCGCTGTGGTGGCGACCGTTTTTCAAATACGAGGCACCGGTGCTGCCGGCCCGCGAGCAACTGGACCGCGCCGGCATCCCGCCGCTGAGCCGGGTCATTCTCAGCCATAGCCATTGGGATCATGCCGGTGGCGTTTTGGACTTTCCCGAAGCGAAGATTGGCGTGGCGGCCGCCGAGATGGAATTGATCCGCCACCCGACAAATGGACCCGGCGGGACCTGGGCCTCGCAGATCGCCGCCAAGTCTATCCAGTGGGAGAGCCTGGACTTCAAGCCGCAGCCCTATCGCGGCTATGCGCAAAGCCTTGACCTGTTTGGCGACGGCGCGGTCGTGCTGGTGCCCATGCCCGGCCATACGCCGGGTTCGATCGGCATGTTTTTGACGGTGGACAGCGGGCAGGTCTATTTCTTCATCGGGGATGTGGCCTGGACGGTCGACGCAATCAAGGCGGGCGCGCCGAAGTTCTGGGCCGCTGCCGCCTTGGTGGACGGCCATGCCGAGCAGACGCAAAGCAGCGTCGAACAGCTGCGCGCCATGATGGGCAAAGACCCTACGCTGGTGCTGCTGCCAGCGCATGACAGCGCCACGCAAGACCGCCTGGGCTATTTTCCGCAGTGGGTAAAGTAGTGCGCCATCACAGCACACAAGGAATTGACTCTATGCACGGCCCCAGCCCCGACACCTTGCTTCCCGTGGCGGGTTTCCCGCAAGTCGCCTTTCTGAAGCCCGCGCTCGAAGGCAATCCCAATATCTGCGTCGGGGACTACAGCTACTACGACGACCCGGAGGGCGTGGAGAACTTCGAGCGCAATGTGCTCTATCACTTCCCCTTCATTGGCGACAAGCTGATCATCGGCAAGTTCTGCGCCATCGCCCGCGGGGTGAAGTTCATCATGAACGGCGCCAACCACAAGACCTCGGGCGTCTCCACTTTCCCCTTCTTCATCTTTGGCCATGGCTGGGAGAAGGCCGCACCGCAGCCGGGCGATTTGCCCTACAAGGGCGACACCGTGATCGGCAACGATGTCTGGATCGGCTATGAGGCCTTGATCATGCCCGGCGTCAAGATCGGCGACGGCGCGATCATTTCATCGCGCGCTGTCGTGGTCAGCGATGTGCCCGCCTATGCAGTGGTGGGCGGCAACCCGGCGCAGGTGATCAAACAGCGCTTTGCCGATGAAGTAGCGCGGCAGTTGCAGGCCATCGCCTGGTGGGATTGGCCGGTCGAACACATCACCAAACACTTGAACTTGATCGTGTCCGGTGATGTCGACGCGCTCAGCGCAGCTTCAAGGCGCGCACCACCTCGGCCCAAGGCAGGTACTTGAAGTTCTGCGGCCCGTCGGGCAGGCGCTTGTGGCCGTCTTGCACGACGATCAGACCCTGGCCGTAGGCGCCGCCGAAGTCGGCCGAGCTGACTTCCAGGCCATCGGTCTCGGACGTGCCGTCAATGCCTAACTGCGCATTGATGCCGATACGAAAACCGCCGCGCAGCACATAGGGCGGCTTGGCGTCCAGCACCAGATAGCTGTGATTGCCCTGCGATGAAACCAGCAGATAGCTCGGCGCGCCGGCTTGGCCTTGGTAGACGGCCAGGCCCTCCACATCGGCCTGCAACTCGCCGCCGACCGGCATGATCAGCTGCGGCTTGGCGGGGGCTTCGGCGCGCGCGTCGACGGCCCAGATGCCACGCTTTTCTTCGCCGACAAAGAGCCTCTGCTCGGCCTCATGCCCCACTCATCCTTCGGGCTGGCTAGACAACTTGAAAGCGCGCATGAGCCGCGCCTGCCATTGCCCCTGCTGATTCAGCTCGACCCGGTATTGCTGGACCCGCCCGTCTTTGTCGTTAGAAAATACATCCAGCTGGCCCTCCGGCGTGCGGCCGACGCAGAGGCCGTAGATGTCCGCCAAATCGGTAGCTAAGCGCGCCAGCTCGCTGACCTGGCCCTCGGCGTCGATGCCGAACAAGACCAAGGAATTCTCATCGCGCTGGGTGGCGACGGCCAGATCCCAGGTCTTGCCGCCGGTCAGAATGCGCTGGCGCAGGTCGACATTGTTGATGCGCCCGACTTCCAGCAACTGTTGCTCGCGCCCGCTCAAGTCATAGACCAGCAGGCCTTGCTTCTTGTTGGTGCCCAGCACCCGGCTGCGACTCGCGTCGAGTGGGTGCACCCAGATTGCAGGATCATCGGCGGCGTCGCCCAGGCGTTCGACCGGATCGGTCTGCGCCGTGGCCTGCAGGACAGGCCAGTCGTAGCGCTTGGGGGCGGCTGGCGTTTTGAAGCCTTTGCGAGCCGCTTTGACGAGGCGCCGTTGCGGCTTGCCTTCGGCTTCCGTGCCATGCTCCCACAAGCCAAGGCCAGCCTCGGGGACTTGCAAGACCTGACGCCTGTCATCGACCTGGCAGCCCTCGGGCGACGGCGCGGTAGCCAGGCGGCGCAGCGTTCGGGCGCCCTTGTCGGTGATCAGCCATTGCTCGCTCAAACCTTCTTCACCGAGCAAGAAGAGCTGCAACAAGCCCTGCGGGTCGCGGTGCAGGCACAGCGCTTCGACTTGAAAGTTAGGCTCGGGGAGATCCTGCGCCCGCAAGACCCGACCCTCACTGCGCACCAGCACCGGCCGGCCACGGTCGGCGTCCAGCAGCACGGCCACGGTTTCAGGCGCGCCATCGCGACTTTGTTCTGGGCGTTGATCCCAGCGCTTGGCGCGCAGCTTCAGGCGATCAAGTTCGCCGCCGCTCTCGTCCAGCAAATGCAGACCGGCTTTGTCTAACTTCAGCGAGGTGGCGGCCGAGACCGGCTGGCCCAAGAACAAAGGCATGGCGACCAGGGCTAACAGAAAATTCAAACGCATCAGAACACCGCCAATTTGAGACCCAGCTTGTAGCTGCGGCCATATTGCTCGTACTGCGAGTTCAGCGCCGACCGGCCGGCATAGACGTAATAGGGCTGATCGCTCAAGTTCAAGGCCTCGAAGCTGATCTGCAACTTAGGCGTGATGTCATAGCGCAGCGACAGATCGACTTGCGTCTGAGCATCGACCCAGCTGTCTTTGGCAGCGCTGAACACATCACCGACTTCCAGCAAATACTTGGATTTGTAATTGGCCGCCACGCGGGTACTGAGGCCGTAGCCCTCCCAGCCGAGGCTGAAGTTGTAGCTGCGGTCAGATTGGCTGGGCAGCGCCAGCTTGCGTTGCTGCCACTTGCCGCTCTGGTAGCCGCCAATCGTCGCCTCAGACGTCACCAGCGTCGCGTTGGCGCCGACGATGAGTCCGTTGAAGGGCGCAGGCAGGCGACGCAGTGCCTGGCTGTAAGACAACTCCAGGCCGCTGACCTTTGCGTCATCGCCGTTGGCGTAAGTGAGGGCCGAGTCATAGCCAAGCCAAGCGCCCTGGCCGGCCAAATCGCTGCGGTAGACAAAGTCGCGGATGTTTTTGTGGAAGGCATAGGCCGAGACCGCGCCGTCACGGTCCAGCCGGCGCTCGACGCCGAAGTCCAAGTTCTGCGAGCGCAGCGGCTTGAGCGCCGGGTTGCCAAACTCGGCCGTGTCCTCATCGATCACCAGACCCGGCGACAGCTGGCCGAAGGTGGGTCGCACGACCGACTGGGTGTAGGCGCCGCGCAGCTGCGTGTCGGAAAACAAGTCATGGCGGACCAGGAGCGCGGGCAGCCAGTGGCGGCTGCTGCTGTGCGCCTGCTGCGGGCTCAGCTTGCCGTTGATGTCGGCAAAACCGCTGGCGTCCATGCTCAGTTTTTCATGCCGCAAGCCGGTGATGATCTGGGTGCTTTTCAGCTCGATGCGGGCTTGCAGATAGGCGGCGTCGCTGTTCTCCTCGATGCGGTAGTCATTGACGGCGGAATCGCTGGCGACGCGGAAATCGGCGGTCGGCAGCCCAGCGACCAGCTTGCGGATCGCGGCGTCGCTGAGATTGGGGCCCAGCTCGCCCCAGGGGTAACGCGTCATGCCCTCGGCAAGCACCGAGCCCATGCCCAGCTGGGTCTTGGTGAGGCCCGCCTTGGTCAAGGCCTTGGCGCTGTAGCTCCAGAGTTCGCTTTCGTTGTTCTTCTCGCGCCGCGCCAGCTTGAAGCCACCTTTGAACTCCACGTCCACACCACCCAAGACGCCGTCATGCAGCAGGTCCATTTTCAGATTGCGCGTGCGGTCGGTGGCCAGGCTTTGCTCCAGCTTGAGCTTGTCCAGCGTGTAGCCGCTGGCCGCAGCCAGCGCAGCCGGGCCGCTGATGATGGGTTGCTGGCTATCGCGAAAGGACACGCCGGCCATGTCGGCCGAGTTCTTGTAGGTGGCGCCGGACAAGGTGTCAGGCTTGTCCTCGCTGGCGCGGCCGGCGCCAACAGCGGCAAGCAGCTGCCAGTCACCGAAGCGGCGCTCGCCGCCCAAGCTGAGCGAGTCGATCTGCGAAATTTCTTCCCGCGCCTTCAAGGTGCGCGCGGCCTTGGCCGTGCCACTGGCGCCCTCTAGCAAAGCTTTTGAAAAAGCCAGCGTCTGGGCCTGGCGTTGCTCGATGTCGGTGAAGCGGCTGCTGAAAGTGCGCAGGTAATAGCTCTGCAGCGCATCGGGGCGCAGGTCCAGATTGACTGCACCGCCACGGCGTTCGCGCTTGATCGTGTAGCTGCGCCGCTCGACCTCTTCCATCCCGGGCTTGGCACCGGAGTCGTCCCAGGCACCGCCGGTCTCGACATTGTTGGAGCCAAAACTGCGCTCGTCAGAACTCAGCGCCACGGCCACACCCAAGGTATTGCCGAAGAAGCGGTCGCCATAGATCAGCGCTGCCGTCGGGCTGGTTTTGCCGCTCAGGTCGGAGTGATTGGCACCGAGCGACAGCGTCATGAAACGGCCCGGTTGATCAAAGCCCGACAGCGTGTTGACCTCGACTGAGCCGCCCAGCGAGTTGGCGTCTTGATCCGGCGTGGCGGTCTTGGTCACGACCAGCGAGCGGATCAGGCCGGCCGGCACCACGTCCAGGCCAACGGCGCGGCGGTCGCTTTCGGCCGAGGGCACCAGGCTGCCATTGATGCTGACCGCATTGAGGTCGGGGCCGAGGCCGCGCACGCGCACAAAACGGCCTTCGCCCTGGTCACGCTCGACCGACACGCCCGGCATGCGGGCCAGCGCCTCGGCGGCATTGTTGTCGGGCAGCTGGCCAATACCGTCGGAATGCACGACGCTGACGATGCCGGCCGCTGCTTGCTGTTTGTCCCAGGCGCTGCGCAGGCCGGCGGCCTGACCGCTGACGACGACGGTGTCCAGGGTCTTGGGAGGCGTGGTCTGTGCTTGGGCGGCAAAAGCTGCAGCCAAGCAAAGGCTGAGGGCGGACGGTTTGAACTGCTGTGTCATGAGGCTTGGCATTGTCTATGGGGTGGAAGTAGGAGAGAGGGCGCTGAAGTGCTGACGCCGCACCTTAGGCAGGCCAAATGTCTGAGCCGTGACAGTTGACGCGCTCGCCCGGCCAGCGGCCGGATCAGCGCAAAGTGCGGCCAGCGTCTGAGCTTTTAGAACCCCCAACGGTCACAAAGCGGATTTGTGACAGGCCCTGTCACATTCGATCTTTAGCATTCGTGCCCATGCCCACACTCACCCTGGCTTTGAAAGCCCTGCGTCCGGCGCCCTTGGCGCCGGTGCTCGGTTTGACCCATATTGCCCACCTCTTGGCCTTGCCAATGGCGGCCCTGCTGTGGGCGTTTGCCAGCTTGGGTGAAGCCAAAGCGATGGCCGCCTGGCGCTGGGTCGACATCGCCGGCGAAGGCGGCATGGGCTTGATGGCTGGTATCTGGCTGTTTCAGCTGCGCCTGAGCCGACCCGGCGGCCGCGTCACCGACCTGCTGTGCCTGGGCTTGGCCGCTATGTTGCTGGGCCAATGGGTGGATGTGCTGGATGAGTTCTGGCAGTTACCCAAGGCGGTTTTATGGGACAACTGGCTGGAATCAACATTGAACCCGCTGGGCGCTTTGCTGCTGACCCTGGGCCTGCACCATTGGCGGCTGGAACAGCGCGCGCTGAGCGAGCAACTGCTCAAACGCGAACGCCTGTTCCGCGAACACCGCAGCATGGACGGCATCACCCAGCTCGGCGATGCCGCCTATCTGCAGGCGCAGATCGCGCTGGAGCAGCGTATGCGTCGACCCGGCGCATTAGCAATGCTCAGTCTGGACGGCTTTGACACGGTAGCTCGCGAGCTGGGCTTGGCCGAATCCGATCGGCTGCTGCAAGCGGCCAGCCATTTGCTGCTCTTGAACTTGCATCCCGAACATCTGCTGTGCCGCTTTGCGGCTGACCGTTTTTGCGTCTTGATGCCCGGCGCCAATGCAGAAGACGCCCGCCAGCAGGCCGAGCATCTGAAGCAAGCGTTGGACGGCCTGGCCCACCACAGCCGCTGCGGCCAGCGCCTGCAGCTGCGAGCCTTGCGCGCCTGGGCGGCCTTGGACGCGAGCCGGTCGCCCGAGCAGCAGCTGCTGAGTTTGAACGCCAGATTGATAAGTTCGCCATGAGCGGCCAGGATCAAGCGTTGGCATCGGCCCTGCTGAGTCTGTGCCCCAGCTTGGGCGAGAGCCAAGCCGCGCCCTACCAGCTCGGCACACGCTGCCTGGCCTGGGCCCATTGGCCGGTGCTGCTGCTGGAGTTTGCGCGCAGCCGCGGCCTGGACCCCGCCACTTTGCAGCGCGAAGCCGGCTTGAGCGGGGCCGCACAGATCAGCCCCCAGCAGCTGCTGAGCTTGCTGGGGGCAGTCCAGCAACAGCTGCAATCGGCTGACACCCCGTTTGTGCTGGGCCAGCTGAGCCTGCCCGGTCACTACGGCCTGCCCAGCCACGCGCTGGCCCAGGCCAGCCATCTCGGCGCTGCGCTGCAATTGCTGGTGAGCCATGCGGGCCATTTGTCGCCGCTGCTGACACCACGCCTGCTGCAGCATGGCGATGAGCTGATCCTGCTCTGGACCGAGGCCTGCGGCGTGCCGGCGGCGCAGCGGGGCTTTGTCGTCGATATGCAGATGAGTGCAGTGACGGCAATGTGCCAATGGCTGGGTGGAGAACGCCTGCCTTGGCGCTACAGCTTCAACCGCACCCGGCCGCGCGAGCTGTCTCAGCATGCGGTGTTCCTGGGGCAAGACTTGCAATTCGACTGCCAGGTCGATGCCATGCGTTTACCGCTGAATTTGGCCGCTAAAGCTTGGCCGCGCGGCGTGCCGGGCAGCATGGCCGCCCAGGCCCTGGCGCAGGGCGCTGAGCCGGCCTCGCAGGCGCGCGGCTTGCTGGCGGCGCTCTATGACCATCTGCTGCCGCGTTACCGCGACGCACCCTCGCTGGATCAAGTGGCAGGTGCATTCGGCGTTAGCGCGGCGACGCTGAAGCGCCATCTGGCCCAGCATGGCACCCATTACCAGGCGCAGCTGGATCAGGTGCGCACGCATGTCGCGCTCTACCTCTTGCTGCTGCAGGGGCGTAATAACGAGGTCGTGGCCTCGCAACTCGGCTTTCATGACAGCAGCAACTTCCGCCGCTCCTTCAAGCGCTGGACCGGGCTGGTGCCAAGTCTTTTGGGCTGAATAAAGCCGCGTGGCAGTCAGCAGCCCGGGCGCTTTGTGCTGCAATGGGGCCAACTTCACGAGTGAGCGAGGCGCCCAATGAAAAAAGCATTTTTGCTACTGAGCTTGGGCCTGAGCCTGAGCTTTTTGGGTGCGAGCTTCGCCGTTCTTGCTGAGCCCCTGCCGGCACCGGCCGCGCTGCAGCTGTTGCTGAAGTCGCCGCCGCAGGCCGTCGCGGTGATCGAGCCGCATCTGAGCGTCAAGCATGAGCCGCCGGTGCGGCGGGTCTATATGGGCTACCCAGCCGCTCAGGTTTTGGCTCAACTGCTCGGGGCCGACTGGCAGCAGGCACAGCAAGACATCGAGTTTCGCGCCCTCGACGGCTTTGTTGCACGGATCCCGGCCGAGCGCTTTGCCAAGTACCGCGCCCATCTGGTGTTTGCGCAGGCCGACGCCAAGACACCCTTCACTGTGGACAACAAGACGCAAGGCGAAAAAGATGTGCCGCTCGGCCCCTACTACCTGGTTTGGGACAATATTGCCGCGCCCGAGCTGCAGGCCGAGGGCGGTGCGCTATGGCCCTATCAGGTCGCGCAAATCAGCTTCAGCCAAGCCACGCCGGCGGCGCTGCTGCCGCCCGGCATCGGGAGCGAGCAATGGGCTCAGCATGCAGCGCTGGCGCAAAAGTTCTGCCTCAGCTGTCACCAGGTCAACGGCTTTGGTGGCGACAAGATGCCGCTGAATCTGGCCGTTCGCGCCAAGCTCTTGGATGAGCGCACCTGGCGCGTCTGGCTTTTGAGCCCGCAGGCCTTCAAGCCCGGCACCAGCATGCCAGCACTGCCGGAAACGATGGCGCCGGCCGAGCGCGAGGCGATTGCCACCAAGCTGCATGCCTACCTGAAGGCGCTGCCGGTTCTGCCTTGAAGGCGCTGCAGCGGCGGAGCTACTACTCGGCGCTGAGCAGCTTCAAGCCCAAGATGCCGGCGACGATCAGTGCGATGCAGCCTATGCGGGCCAGCGTGGCCGGTTCCTTGAAAATGAGCATGCCCAAAGCGGCGGCGCCGACCGCGCCTATGCCCGTCCAGACAGCATAGGCCGTGCCCATCGGCAAGGTCTTCATCGCCATCCCGAGCAACGCAAAGCTCGCCCAGGCCGCGCCAAAGGTGATGGCGGTGTATTGATGCCGGGTGAAGCCGTCCGAGGCCTTCATGCTGGTGACCCAGACGATTTCAAGCAGGCCGGCGATGAAGAGCAGGCCCCAGGCAAGGCCGGGTGAAATGGATGCGAACATGGTGTCAAGGTTCCAGTGAATCGGTGATGAGTTGCAAGGACAGAAGGCCTATGCACTGCCGACACTTTAGGCCGGCTCGGCCTGTAGGCAGCGCCTGCTTGCGACGAATGGCAAGCGAGCGCGACGATTGGCATCGCATACGATGCCAAGCGGCCCATTTTCACCATCACACCCATGAACCGTATCGACATCAGCACCGACAAGGCCAAATTGGATTTGGCCCTGATTCACCGATTCTTGAGCGAGCAATCCACTTGGGCGCTCGGCATCCCCTTCGACACCGTGCAGCGCGCGCTTGAAGCTTCGCTGTGTTTTGGCGCTTACCTGGACGGTGCGCAGGTCGGCTTTGCACGCGTCATCACCGACGGCGCCACTTTTGCCTATCTCGGCGATGTGTTCGTGTTGCCCGAGCATCAAGGCCGCGGTTACAGCAAACGCTTGATGGGAGCGGTGATGGCGCACCCCGACTTGCAAGACCTGCGCCGCTTCTTGCTGGTCACCAGCACCGCGCCGCGGCTCTATGCGCAGTTCGGCTTCACGCCTTCAGCCAAACCGCAGGCGTTCATGGAACGACTGGACACTGAGATCTACAAGCGTCAGGCTCAGACCCAGGGCTGAGGCAAGGCCTCGGTCGCAAACATGCGCTGCAGCGCGGGACGCGCCAGCATGCGCTGCAGATAGGCGCCGATCAGCGGGAAGTCACGCGCCGGCCGAGTGGCGAAACCGCGGGTCCAGCGGCACAGCATGAAAGCCATGGCGTCGACGGCGCTGTAGTCGGCACCCAGCAGCCAAGGGCCGCCATGCGAAGCCAGTTGTGCCTCCACCTGCGCCAGCAGTTCGACCACCCGCGCCTCGGCCCGGGCCTGAACCTCGGCCGCGCCTTCGGTGTTGCCGTCTTTGACCCAGCGATCGGGGTAGAAGTAAGCAATCAGCGCCGGCTGCAGCGTATTGGTCAGCCAGATCAGCCATTTGTAGGCCTGCGCGCGTTCCGCTGTGCCTACGGCAGGCAAGAGTCCTGCGCTTGGGTGCGTGTCGGCCAGATGCAAGAGCATGGCGGCTGTTTCGTACAACACCAAGTCGCCGTCCACCAGCACCGGAATGAGCCCGTTGGGATTGAGCTTGAGGTACTCGGCCGACTTGTGGCCGTTGTTGGCACGGTCTACCTGTTTGAGCTCAAAGGGCTGGCCAAGTTCTTCCAGCAGGATATGCGGGGCCATGCTGGCGTTTCCGGGGAAGTAGTGGAGTTGGATCATCAGATTCTCACCTTCATTGAAAAACGGCTTTTGCCGAACGTGCGTAGCCCTAATCGCTCAAACCAGCGGCAGCCTGCGCGCGCATACGTGCGTGAACATAGGCGCCCTGCGGGATATGCAGGAGGTCGGCGATGCGCCACATCACATGCCGCTCATGCTCGCTGAGGTGGCCGTCGGCATAAGCGACTTGCCACATGAATTCGATCATGCGCAGCTTTTGCGGCATCTCGAAGTGCTCGTTGATGCGGGAGGTAAAGGCGAACCAATCGCTGGCGCTCTTGGCCTCGGCTTCGGCCAACTCGGTCAAACGAGCCGCCTCTTCCTCGGTCAGGCCAAACTTGGCCCGCAGCGCGGCCAGCACGGCTTCGCGCTCGCCGGCGTGAAAGCTGGTGTCGGCGCGCATCACCTCGACCAACATCACTGCGGTGGCGAGTTGCAAAGCATGTTCTTCATCGGCCGCACCGGGCGGCGGAGGCGCCAGTAAGCTGTCAAACAGATTTTTGAGTGTCTTCATCAACATGGGCGCCATCATGACATGGGCCGATGTAGCGCCTGCCTTCACTGCGGATTCAAGCAGTCTTCCAGCGTCAAGCCTGTCATCTGGCGAATACCGCGTGCCAGGTAAAACAACACACCCATGGTCAACAAGGTCGAGGGGATGGCGATCATCGGCCAGCTGAGCAAATTCATACGGCCCAACTCGGTGTTGAACTGCTCGCTGCCGGCCGGGCTGTGCACGATCCAGACCGCCAGCACGTAATTCATCACGCTCGAGAACGCGAAACTGCCGGCCAGCATCAGCGTGCCCAGCTTCAGCCGCCGCTCAAAGGCCAAGGTGGCGCCGCGCTCGGCCAGCGCGGCTTCGATGCGAGGTACATTCATGATGGCGGGGTTGAAGACCATCAAGCGCACCAGCGGCCGCTTGCTCAGCAGCGAAGCCAGCACCGCCAGGGCAATAGCACCCGGCACTGCCGCTTCCTTGATCGCCAGCCAGCGCGTGTCCAGCGCCAGCAATGCGATGCCGCCGGTGAGCAAGGTACTGGCGACCCCCAAGGCAGCCATCCAGCTGAAACGGCGCTCGCTCAGGCCGCTATAAAGCGCCCAGCCCAGCGGAAACGCCAAGGCCAGCAGCAAAGCACCGACATTGCCCAAGCGCTCGGCGCTGCTCAACAACATCAGCACCAAGGAAGGCAGCAGGACCGCGATCAATAGCTCGGCCAAGGTATTGTTGGGGCGCGCCGCAGGGGCAGCGGTCGCAGGTGAAGGCTTGGCAGACATAAGGGAAGAGAGGCTGGGTGAAGTGGAGGAATTGCCAAGGCCGGACTGTAGATCATCAGTGCAAGCCACTGTGTCGGAACAAACCCCGCTGAAATGAAAAGACCGGCCGCAGGGCCGGTCTGTCTCAATTAGGCGCTTTTGAGCCCAGCAATCACTTTGCTTGTTTGCGACGGCGAGCCACGAAACCTATGGCAGCCAGACCACCCAACATCAAAGCGTAGGTTTGTGGCTCGGGCACGGCGGTGACCGAAACGTTGTCGAGCACCGAACCCGAATAGCCGGACGGGCCGCTGCTGAACTTCAACAGGGTTGAGGTCGAGTTGGCCGTGAAGGTGAAGGACTGGTGTGACACGCCGGCCGTCAAAGCCGAGAAGCTGTGCGCTGCGCCACCGCCCAGACCGGCAACCGTCAACTCTTTGCCGGCGGCATTGTTGTCACCACCGCGGTTGGAGGACAGGTCGAATTGCAACCAATAAGTCTGGCCGATCTCGGTGTTCAGCAATTGCGAAACGGAACCCGGGCCGGGCGTGCCCAGCATATCGATGCTGTAGCCGCTCACAGCGCCGTACTGGCCCTTGATGATGTCCACCGAAGTGGCGCCAACGGTCCAGCCAGTCAGTACGCTGGAACCAGCGGCGACGTTGCTGAAACCTGTGGTGAATGCGGCGCCGGCGTAGTCCTCGAAGCTACCGTTCTTGACCAACTCGGTGCCAGCAGCAAAGCTCATCGCAGGAGCGGCAATCAGGGCAATCAGAAAACTCTTGTTCACGTTTCAATCCTTTGTGTTGAGCTCAGCCGCTGAATCGCGATCCGGCAGACTGCATTGTTTGAGCAGCCGCCGTCAAAGGCATCCCCGCGTTCAAAGGGTTTGGAGCGCCGAACGTGATCGAGATCACGCGAGCCCAGAAATCATTGACAGGGAACCGGGTCAAGACAGCGCTGCACCGATCGCGGCGCCTGAATGCCTCTGCTCAGACAGCCTTCGCTGCGACGTCTTTGGGCACTCGATTCAAGTTCTATGAAAGGCTTGATCGGCTGGCGCAGCTTGCGGCACATTGACACGATAACTGTTTATTTATACAGTATTATCAAAGTTCCCATATGGCCAATGGAGTCCCGCTTCATGATCCTGAATCTCACCGATCCCGTCAGCATCCTTGCCTGGTGGAAAGTCCTGCCCGAGCGGCATGGTCCGCAACTCCAGGCCTTTGCACAACTCAGGCCGCAGTTTGCCGCTGCAATCAGAACGGCACTACGGCAGATCAAGTCTGACCCGGAGCTGCGGCTTTTGTTTGAGCAAGGCTTGGCAGCAGACAACAACAATGTGGGCGAGGCTCGCCAATGGCACTACAAAGATGACCCCGCCGAGGCGCTGCTGGCGGCATGAAGTGATGGCTTTAGAGCTTCGTCCCTGCCACTTGCCAGCCCTGTCACTTTGCAGCAATCCATCGGCAAGTTGGCGCCGGCCTTGATGCCGTCCAAGTCCGTTCAGGCGGACTTGGCGCCACTGCACTCACCCCCGAAAGCAAGGAGAACCATGCCATGAAGCCTATCGAATTTTGGTATTGGCATCTGCGTGACCCCGTGGCCGGCACGCTCAGCCGTTCGGCTTGCCGGCTCACGGAGGCAGATGCGCGACGTCGCGACCCCAACGCGATATGCGTGCCCGGCACTTGCGAGGTACGCGTGCTGCCCCGCCACCCGGATGAATACCTACCGAGCTTTGGTCTTCGCAGCTTGCGCTTGGGCGAGCACGAGCGCCGCAACACCGCCGCCGGCTAAAAGACCCAGGGGCTCCCCCCCCACACCACCCCACCCCCCCTTTGGGGGAAGGGCACGCAGGGTCGCATGCTCACCGACAAGATTCCGCCAACAGAAGGATGGGAAACCGGGGTCACAACACCGAATATTGCTGCACTGCCCAAGCAGATTCGCAAGCCCCCCCCCAGCATCAATACGGAGTCCCAAATGCAAGTCCAGGCCGCCACACTCGTCGCCGAAATCCAGCAAGCATCAAGCCGGTTCACACCGCCCAGCCTGGAATTCTTGAGCCCCGAACCCGTGCGCGGCGGCTGCGGCTACTTTGACTCCAGCTTCGAGCTGAACCAAGGCCTGCTTGTCACCGAGGAGTCGGACCCTATCCTGCTGCAGCTTTGGACCCGAACAACGCATTGCGCGTCGACCGTGCATTGAAGGGCGCTGCCCGCGGCCGATGCAAATCACTGCGCACAAACGGTTGGCTGCGGCCCGACAGTTGCAGCGAGAGTTGAATCACCCAATCATGGCTGCGCGATTTGGGCGCACCGAGCGGGATCAAGAGCAAGGCTGCCAGCAGCCCAAGCGGCAGCCACAGCGGTCGCGCATTTGCGGGCTGCGCCTGAGGCAGCAACTGCAAACTCATCAAACTGACCAGTCCCCCGAGCACAAAGCCGGCCATCGATTCTGCAGGTGAGTGGGCACCCACCTTGAGTCTGGAGTAAGCAATCAGCGCCGCCAGACAAAACCCAAGGCCGACGCCAAGCCAGCGCAGGGGCGCCGTACGGCTCATCAAGGCGAGCCAGGCCAGCACCGGCAGCACCGCCGCAGACGCCATCGCGTGACCGGAAATGCCGGTGAAGTCCCAAGCGGCCAGCCCCCAGCCCCAGCCAAAAAAGGCCAGCTTGCTGGCGCCAGTCATTGCGATGGCCAAGCCAAAGCAGAGCATCCAGCGCCGGGCCACCAAGGCTTGGGCGGGCATTTGATGGACGAAAGACTGCCGCCATAGCCACAGCGCCGACAGCAGCGCCAAGGGCAAGAGCATCTGAATTTCGCCAAGGCGGGTGAGCAACTGCCAAAACGGCGCGCCTGGGGTGGTGGTCATTGGCAAAGTCAGCGAAAGCATGTCGCCATGCTAGCGGCTGAAGATGACGCCCGAGCGCTCAAACTATCTACAAAGCGTTCAATACACCTCGGGCACGACCATTTCCGGCGGCACCGGTTGACGCGCATAGTCCTCATGACGCTCGCGCGGCGGCAAGGTGATGGGTGCATGCTCGACCTCGTGATAGGGCATCTGCGCCAGCAAATGCGCCATGCAATTCAAGCGCGCCTTCTTCTTGTCGACCGCCTGCACCACCCACCAAGGCGCTTCTTCGATGTGGGTACGCTCCATCATCGTTTCCTTGACCTTGGTGTAGTCCTCCCAGCGGCGGCGCGATTCCAGGTCCATGGGGCTGAGCTTCCACTGCTTGAGCGGGTCATGGATGCGGCCCAAGAAACGCGTGTGCTGCTCTTCGTCGGTGATGGAGAACCAGTATTTGATGACTTGGATGCCGGCGCGCACCAGCATCTTTTCGAACTCGGGCACCGAGCGGAAGAATTCCTCGTACTCGTCATCCGAGCAAAAACCCATCACCCGCTCGACGCCGGCACGGTTGTACCAGCTGCGGTCAAACAAAACGATCTCGCCGCCGGCCGGCAGATGCGAGATATAGCGCTGAAAGTACCACTGCGTGCGCTCGCGGTCGTTCGGCGCTGGCAGCGCCGCCACGCGGCAGACGCGCGGGTTCAGGCGCTGGGTGATGCGCTTGATGACGCCGCCCTTGCCGGCCGCGTCGCGGCCTTCAAAAATGATCACCGCCTTGTGCTTGGTCGCCACCACCCAGTCTTGCAGCTTGACCAGCTCGCCCTGCAGGCGGAACAGCTCCTTGAAATAAGCCCGTCGCTGCGCGCGCTGCTCGGCAGTGAAGCCGCCGCCGGACTCATCAAAAGCCCGGTCATCAATCTCCATCTCCAGCTCTTCGTCATAGCTGTCGATCAGATCGGCCTGCATGCGCTGCATCATTTCGGCATGCTCATCGGCGGCTGCGCCGGTATTTTGGGGTGTGCTGCTATTCATATGCCCCAGCCTGCCAGAGCCATATGACAGGCGAATGAAATCAGGCCAGTTGCAAGCGCTTCACCACTGCCAATTTCGGCCCCGCCGGCAAGACCTGTTGCACCAGCGCAAAATCCTCTGCCGGCATAGGCCGGCCGAAATGCCAGCCCTGCGCCCAGTCGCAACCTTCACGCTGTAGCCAGGCGGCTTGGCTCGCAGTCTCGACGCCCTCGGCCAGCACATCCAGATGCAGGCTGCGCGCCAGCACGATGACGGTGCGTGCAATCGCCGCGACGTTGGCATCCTGACCCAGCTCGGAAACAAAGCTGCGGTCGATCTTGAGCGTGTTGACCGGCATACGGCGCAGATAAGACAAAGAGGAATAGCCGGTGCCGAAGTCATCGATCGCCACCCGCACGCCGCGCGACTTCAAGGCGCCCAGCAATTCAATCGCACCTTCGGCATCCTCCAGCAGCAGGCTCTCGGTCACTTCGAGCTCCAGCGCCTGCGCCGGGCAGCCGGTCTCGGCCAGGATGAGGTCGACGATCTGAACGAAGTCGGGTTGACGCAACTGCCGCGCCGACACATTCACCGCCACTTGCTGCGGCTTGCCTGCCACGCCTTGCCAGCGCGCCGCTTGCGCGCAAGCGGTCTCGAGGACCCAGCGGCCAATCGGGATGATCAAGCCGGTTTCTTCGGCCAGCGGAATGAACTCCATCGGCGAAATCGGCCCGCGCGTCGGATGGCGCCAACGCAGCAAGGCCTCTGCCCCGATCAAAGCGCCGTCCGACAGCCTGACCTGCGGCTGATATTCAAGCCGGAACTGCGCCGCCTCATTGGCATGGCGCAAAGCATGGGTCAGCTCGAAACGCTGCTTGACGGCCTGTGTCAGCTCGGGCCGGTAAGCCTGCACGCTGTTGCGAGCATGTGCTTTGGCGCGCACCATGGCCGCCTCGGAGTTGCGCAGCAAATCATCGACCGTCACGCCATCGGTCGGAAACAGCGCCAAGCCTATGCTGGCCCCCAGATTGAAGCGCTTGCTGATGTCGATCTGGCCGTCAAAGATCGGCTCGCGCATCGCATCGATCAGGCGCTCGCCCAAGCGCATCGCCGTTTCTTCATCAACCAGACCCGACAGCACGATGACGAACTCGTCCGCGCCGACACGGGCGACCGAATCACTGGCCCGCACCACATTGACGAAGCGC
Organism: uncultured Roseateles sp.; assembly: GCA_963510335.1. GTDB lineage: Bacteria > Pseudomonadota > Gammaproteobacteria > Burkholderiales > Burkholderiaceae_C > Paucibacter_A. The sequence goes on along the minus strand of CAUPEV010000002.1, from coordinate 108,125 downwards.
GCAGCTGCTTCCTTCAATACGGCGTCACCGGCCAAATGGCCGGCAATGTCATTGACTTCGCGAAAGCCGTCCAGGTCCACATACAGCACCGCCACGCAAGTTTGATCGCGTTGCGCCACCCCCACTTGACGTTCAATCCGGTCGCGCAGCAAAGCCAGATTCGGCAGGCCGGTCAGCCTGTCATGCAGCTTTTGATGCAGCAGTTCGGCCTCGGTCTCCTTGATGCGGGAAATATCGGTCAACACCGCCAGGTAATGCGGCTCGCCGTCTTGCTCGGCGGCCGGCACGCTGACGATGGTCACCCATAGCGGCACACAGCTGCCATCTTTGTGGCGATCCACCAGCTCGCCGCTCCATTTGCCCTTGGCGCCCACATCGGCCCAAAGCTCCTTCAGAACTTCAGCACCCTGCTCGCCCAGCTGCAAACAATGGGGCATGGTGCCCAAGAGCTCGTCGCATTGATAGCCGGTAATGGCACTCAGTGCCGGGTTGACATCGCGGATCAACAAGTCGGCGTCCATCATCATGATGCCTTCGCCGCAATGCTCGAACACGGTGACCGCACGGTGCAGCTTGGTGGTGGCCTCACGCAGCGCGGTGACATCACGGGCCACGCCGATCTGGCCTACGCACAAGCCCTCATCAAACACCTGCGCCTGCACCACATCCAGGCAAGCACGCTCACCGCCGGGCTGGGTGACCCAGGCCAAGGTGCGCTGTGTCGAAGCGCCACCCGCCAAGGCCGCGCTCCACTCCGGGCGCTGCTCGATCTGGTCATCACGCTTGCCCGTCAGCTCGGTCTCGAGCAAGCCGGTGCAGCGCTCAAACGCCGGATTGCAGCCTTCGTAAGCGCCGCTGGCATCCTTGAAATAGACCGGGTCGGGAATGGCGTTGAGCAAAGCACTGAGCTTGCTGCGCTCGCGCCGCACGCGCAGCAGCTCGCTGCGCCGCTGCCGCAGGCGCAGGCGCTGTGAACGCACCAGTGCCAGCACCAAGCCCATTGCTACGGCACCGAGCAGGCTGAAGGCAATCAACCAGAAAACCGGGTCGCGCAGCTTGGCGCCGGCCTCATCGTCCAGGATGGCGGCCCAGGCGGGCGGCCAAGCGCCTAGCGCGGCAAACGCTGCCAGACCCACCATCAGGCGCTTATAGAAAATGCTCATCGGCTACCAAAATCATTGCGTGGGCCCCAGACGGTCCAGGCTTATGGTCCAGCCCGCTGTGCCTTGCTTTTTGTAGATGTCCAAGTCCACCCCACTCGGCCTCAGCCAAGTCAGGTGTCCCCTCGTTCTCGTCGTTTCGGTAGTGTCGGGGCTGGCTTGAGCCCGGCTAGGGTTTACAAGGAACAGCCAAGCTGGGTTCCCTGCAAAATTGCACGCTTTGCGTCTAATTCGCCGGCCTCCAAAGCGCCACCCAGCAAATGCACGCGTGCGCCTGCCGCACGCAGCGGCGCCTCCAGCTCACGCAGCGGCTCCTGGCCGGAACAAAGAACGACGGTATCGCAGGCAATCAACTGCCGATCGACGTGGCCCTTGTCATAACTGATCCACAAGCCTTCATCAGTGATTTCTTCGTAGTTGACGCCAGCCAGCATCTCGACCTGCTTCATCTTCAGCGCCGCCCGGTGGATCCAGCCGGTGGTTTTGCCCAGACCGGCGCCGGGCTTGCCTTGCTTGCGTTGCAGCAGCGAGATCACCCGCGCCGAGCTGGCCGGCTCCGGGCTCACCAAGCCGGCGCGCGCAAAACTGGGGTCGCCGACACCCCATTCACGCCGCCACGCGGGCGGGTTCAAGGTCAGTGAATGGCCCTGTTCCACGTCTTGCTCGGCCAGGTATTCGGCCACATCAAAGCCGATGCCGCCGGCGCCGACGATGGCGACACGCGGCCCGACCGGTTTCTTGTGCCGCAGCACGTCGATATAAGTCAAGACCTGACCCCGCGCCTCACCGGCTTCCTGGCCCTTGATGCGCGGATTGCGCGGCGTCACGCCGGTCGCCAGCAGGACCTCGTCGAAGCCAAGCAAGACCTCGGCGCCAACGCGTCGATTGAGCTGCAGCTGCACGCCGGTGATCTCGATACGCCGGCGGAAGTAACGCAGTGTCTCGGCGAACTCTTCTTTGCCGGGGATCTGCCGCGCCATATTGAACTGACCGCCAATTTCAGCGGCGCTGTCAAACAGGTGCACCTCGTGGCCGCGCTCGGCCAAGGTCGTCGCTGCGGCAAGGCCTGCCGGGCCCGCGCCAACGACGGCGATCTTCTTGTGCGGCTGACGGCTGGCGGCCAACGGAATGACGCGGATTTCCTGCTCGAACGCTGCTCTTGGGTTGACCAGGCAGGTTGAAATCTTTTGCGCAAAAGTGTGATCCAGGCAGGCCTGATTGCAGGCGATGCAGGTGTTGATTTCGTCGGCGCGGTTTTCGCGTGCTTTCTTGACAAACTCTGGGTCGGCCAGAAACGGCCGCGCCATGCTGACCATATCGGCCGAGCCATCGGCCAGCACGCCTTCGGCCACGGCCGGCGTGTTGATGCGGTTGCTGGTGATCAGCGGGATGTTGATGCCTTCCAGGCGCAACTGATCGCGCAGCTTCTTGGTCACCCAGGCAAAGCCGGCACGCGGCACCGAGGTCGCGATGGTCGGCACGCGTGCCTCATGCCAGCCTATGCCTGAGTTGATGATGGTGGCGCCAGCTTTGACGACGCCGCGCGCCAACTCCAGCACCTCGTCCCAGCTGCTGCCATTGGGGATCAGGTCCAGCATCGAGAGCCGGTAGATGATGATGAAGTCAGGCCCGACCGCTTCGCGCATGCGGCTGAGGATTTCCAGCGGCAGCCGCATGCGGTTGGCATAACTACCACCCCAAGCGTCATTGCGCTGGTTGGTGTGAGTGACCAGAAACTGATTGATGAAGTAACCCTCCGAGCCCATCACCTCGACGCCGTCATAGCCGGCCTCGCGCGCCAGCACCGCGCAGCGGATGAAAGCACGGATCTGCCGCTCAATGCCGCGCGCACTCAACTCACGCGGCGTGAACGGCGTGATCGGCGACTTGATGCGCGAGGGCGCCACGCAAAACGGCTGATAGCCATAGCGGCCGGTGTGCAGAATTTGCAAAGCGATCTTGCCACCCTCGGCATGCACGGCCTTGGTGATGACGCTGTGCCGCTTGGCCGCGCCGCCGGTCGCCAAGGTGCCGGCAAAAGGCTTGGCCCAGCCCTCGATATTGGGCGCATAGCCGCCGGTGACGATGAGCCCGACCTCGCCGCGCGCGCGCTCAGCGAAATAAACCGCCATGCGCTCGAAATGCTTGCGCCCATCTTCCAGGCCGGTGTGCATGCTGCCCATCAGCACACGATTCTTCAGGGTCGTGAAGCCCAGGTCCAGCGGTTCAAGCAAATGGGGGTAGCTCATGGCGAGGCTCGGTAACACCCGACAACAGGGTGGCCGATGCTAGCAGTCGGGTGGCAGCGCGCGAGCCAGGTTTGCCCGCTATTGGGGAGCTGCCCCTAAGCCACAGGCCGAGATCGCCCAGCAACAAGACTTCACGCGCCCGACACAAGGCCACATGCAGCAGCAACACGGCTCAAGCCCAATCGCTCGGCACCTTTCCTTGGAGTTCCAGCGATGCAATTTGAATCCATCACCCCCAGAATTTGGGGTCTTCTGACGCTGCTCGGCGCCGGCCTGCTCGTGAGTGCTTGCGGCGGCGGCAGCAGCAGTGACAACAGCGCCAATATTCGTCTGCTCAATGCCTCGCGTGGCTACGCCAGTCTCGCCCTCACGGTAGATGACAAGAGCGTGAACAGCGATGTGGCCTACGGCTCAGTCGGCGCCTACGCAAGTGTGGACGCCGACGAACCGAGCAGCCAGGTGCAAACCACGGGCATTGGCACCACGGTCGCCAGCCTCGTGCCTTCGCTGGCCAAGGGCAGCAACAACACCATGATCAGCTATGGCTGGGCCGGCGCCGTGCACACCAGCATGCTGCAAGAAGATCAAGAGGCGGCGGCCAGCGGCAAAGCCAAGCTCTTGGTGATGAATCTGGCGCCCGATGCCGGCGCATTGGATGTCTATTTGTCCGTGCTGGGCGACAGCCTCGACAACGAAGCCGCCCTGGCCAGCAATGTCGCCGGCGGCTACAGCAGCGGCTTCAGCACCATCAATAGCGGCAGCTACCGCCTGCGCATCACCAGCGCCGGCAAGAAAAGCGAACTGCGTCTGGACATTCCCTCTTTGACCTTGAGCTCGACCAGCGTCGCCACGCTGATCGTCACGGCGAGCCAAGGCGGCGTGCTGGTCAATGCCATCTTGCTGCAGCAAAAAGGCGCGGCCAGCAGCTATCTCAACGATGAAGTGCGGGCTCGGGTGATCAGCTCCTTCGGCGACGCATCCCGCGTCAGCGCACAACTCAATGGCATCCCGGTGATGAGCAACACAGTGTCTCCGGCCATCAGCGAGTATCAAAGCAGCAAGGCTGGGGCCAGCACCTTGAGCGTGAACGTGAACAATTTGCCGGTGAGCTTTGCCGCGCCCAGCCTGAAGGCCGGCGGCGACTACACCTTGCTGATCTGGGGCGATAGCGCGGCGCCGCAGCTGACCGTGCTGAACGACGAGAACGGCCTGGCCGCCACCAGCGGCGCTGTCAAAATGCGCCTGGTCAATGCGGTCGCAAACCTGAACTCGGGGCTGACCATGTCACTTGACTACAGCGCCATCGCCAGCAATGTGCTGCCCGGCGCAGCCTCAACGCCCAGTCTGCTCTCCTCAAGCGCCAGCTCCCTGCTCAGCGTCAGCTCCAGCGCCAGCAGCACCGCGGCCTACTCGATCTCGGAGCTGCCGCTGGTCGCCAACGGGGTCTACAGCGTCTTCGTCTTGGGCAGCGCAGACAAAATGGTGGGCACCTTGCGGCGCGAGCGCTGATCCAAAAGGCGAAGAAGCAAAGGCGGTAGAGAGATGAGTGGGCGGCGGCTTCAGGCAAGATGGCAGCATGCCCAAGCTCGCCGCCGCCCCCCTCCAAGCCACCAGGCTCGCCTCCCGCCATAGCCTGCTCGTTGGTCTGGCCATCGTGTTGGCCTGGGGTCTGAACTTCCCGCTGCAAAAAGCCTTGTTGACGGCAATGCAGCCGGAAGGCTTTCTGTTCATGCGCTTTGCGCTGATGCCCTTGCTGGTGACGGGACTGCTGCTGAGCCGCTATGGCCTGCGCTGGCCGAGGGTGCCGCGCAGCGACGCCTGGGCGCTGGTGCGCCTGGGCCTGCTCGGCCAGGGCCTGCATCTGGCCTTGAGCAGCTACGGCATTCATTTCTCGACGCCGTTTTCAAGCTCGGTACTGCTGGCCTGCGGGCCGGTGTTCACCTTGCTGATTCTGCGGGCCTTTGGCCTGGAGACGCTGCAGCGTGCGCAATTGCTGGGTATCGCGGTGGCGGCTGCCGGTGCACTGCTGTTCATGTCCGACAAGCTCTTGGCGGCCGACTGGCGCGCCAGCGGCGGCGACGCGGTACTGCTGCTGGCCGCAGCCATGTTCAGCTATTACACCGTCGCCGCCAAGCCCTTGATCGAACGCCATGGTGCCGTCTTGGTCATGTGTTATGCCAGCCTCGCCGCCACCTTGCCGGTATTGTTCTATGCCGGGCCGAAAGCCGCACAAGTCGACTGGGCCGCGGTGTCGCCCCTGCTCTGGCTAGGCGCCGCCTGGGCGATTGTCTGCATTGGCTTCATCACCTGGCTCGCCTGGGGCTGGGTCAATGCCGAGCGCGGTGTGGCGCGCACCGCACCATTGATTTATCTGATGCCGCCGATTGCCGGCTTGGCCGCCTGGGTCTCGACCGGAGAGCAGTTCAGCGCCGTCAAGCTGCTCGGAGCAGCCATCACCTTGAGCGGCGTGGCCTTGGCGCAGTTTGCGCCGCTGGCGCGTGCCAAGCCGGTCGAGAGCATCATGACAGTCGATTGAAACGGCTCGCTTGCTACTCATGACTCGTAGGCAATTCAGGGGCCGACCGACGTGCCTCACAAAGAGGCAGCAAGGGGCGCGTCGATGTCTGCACTTTTCAGCATCAAGCCCGACCAAGAACCTGGCTGGCATGCGCACAAATGTGCAGGGCTCGAAGCCACCCAGAGAACCCGCTACCATCCCGGCCAAGCCAGTTCGGCTCACCCCAACCCACAATCCGTAGAACCTCATGCCTCTTCAAACCATCGAAATCTGCCCCGCCCTGGCAAGTGGGACTGGCGCCACTGCCAGCCTGATCGTTCTGCACGGCCTGGGTGCGGACGGCGCCGACTTCATCCCCATGTGTGATGCGCTGGACCTGAGCGAAGTCGGTGCGGTCCGCTTTGTGATGCCACGCGCCACCGAGCGGCCCATCAGCCTGAACAACGGCTACCGCATGCGCGCCTGGTATGACCTCTACGGCATGGAGCTGCAGCGCCGCGAAGACGAAGTTGGTTTGCGCGATTCGATACGCGAGGTGCATGCGCTGATAGACCGCGAACGCGAGCGCGGTGTGCCCGCGCACCGCATCGTCTTGGCCGGTTTTTCGCAAGGCTGCGCGATGACTCTGCTGGCCGGACTGCGTTATCCGGAGCGATTGGGAGGCTTGGTTGCGATGTCGGGCTATTTGCCATTGGCCGGCACAACGGCGGCGGAAGCCCATCACGCCAATGCCTTGGTCCCCATCTTCATGGCCCATGGCCGCAAAGACGCCATGGTGACGATGGAGCGCGGCATCGCGGCGCGTGACGCACTGGCGGCACTCGGCTACACCATCGCCTGGCATGACTACCCCATGGAGCACTCGATGTGCATGGAAGAAGTGACCGAGCTGAACCATTGGTTGCTGAAGGTCTGGAAGTAAACACTTAGTTCGACTCCTGCCCCATAACCCACAGGATCAGCATGATGGCCCGACCTTCAACCTTCCCTTGGCCTCTTGTTTACGCCAATAGGCTGTTCGGCTTGCTGGCGTTGTTGAGCTTGCTGCTATTGCCGGGCTGCGCGTCCATGAGTCAGCGCGACGCGCTCAAGGTCAACGTGGCCGGCGTTGAGCCGCTGCAAGGCGAAGGGCTGGAGCTGCGTTTTCTGGTCAAACTCCGAGTGCAGAATCCCAATGATGCGCCGATCGAGTTTGACGGCGTGGCCTTGGACCTGGAGCTCAACGGCAAAAGTCTGGCCAGCGGCGTCAGCGACCAAAAAGGCATCGTGCCGCGCTTCGGCGAGACCTTGCTCGAAGTGCCACTGACGGTGTCGGCATTTGCCGCTGTGCGTCAGGCAGTGGCCTTGAGCGGCTCGGCCGACAAGGGCGACATGCCCTATCTCGTTACCGGCAAACTGGCCGGCGGTCTGTTCGGCACGGTGCGCTTTTCCAGCCGTGGGGCGCTGACGCTGCCGAAGTAGCAGCAAGCGTGTCCCAAGGCGGCTTCAAACTTGATCTTGTTTCAAGTTGGCAGACTGGGTCGAATACAGCTTCACGCCACCCTGCCCGACCGACTTGGCTTGATACATCGCTGAGTCGGCCTTGGCCATGATCTCGAGCCGGGTCAGTCCATCTTGCGGGTAACGACCTATGCCAATGCTGGCACCCAGGGCCAATTCCTGGCCTTGGTAGGAAATGGGCGCGGTCAGCCCGTTGAGCAATTTCTCGGCCACCAAGGTGACATGTTCCTTGCTGGTCTGCGCCTCCAGGAGCACAACAAATTCGTCGCCGCCCAAGCGAGCCACCGTGTCAACTTCGCGCATCATGCCCAACAAACGGCTGGCAACAATTTTCAAGACGGCGTCGCCGGCTTCATGACCGTATCTGTCATTCAGCAGCTTGAAGCGATCCTGGTCAATGAACAGCACGCAGACCTCGCCACCATGCCGGCGCGCCTTGGCGATCGCGCCATCTAGCCGCTCCTCCAGCAAGCGCCGATTCGGCAGGCCAGTCAGCATATCGTGCTGAGCCAGATGTTCTAGAGCCTCCTGCTTGAGCAAAAGGTCGGCCAGTTGCGCGGTGATTTGCGCCTGCATCTGCGCAAAGCTGCGCGCCAGGCTGCCAAGTTCGTCTTGCCGCGCCAAAGGCAGCGGGCCGGCCGGCAGGCCTTGGGCAAACCGCTGGGCGGCATCACTGATGGCATTGATAGGCCGCGTGACCGCACGCGCCAAGCCAGCCGCCAGTGCCAGGCACAGCAAGCACAAGACGCCGACAATCTGCAAGGTGGATTGCGCCAATTCACGGCTGCGGGTCAGCACATCATCCAGTGGCTGGGCCAAGCCGAGCACTAGGCGCGCTTCGTTGGAGCGCACTTTGACCTGCTGCGCTACAAAAGCCGCGACGATGGGTGCGCTCGCATAGGGGTCCTCGCGTGCTTCAAAAACCGCCTGACTGCCCGCCCCCACCACCAACTCCGCCGTCGGTGGCAGCTCGTCTTGGATCAACTGGCGCCGGCCGCGATCGAAACCAAAAGTCTTGCCAGCGTCGGGATGAATCAAGATATCGCCATCTGCATTGGCCAAGAAGACCTGATAGCTGGGCGGCAAATCAGTCTTCAGTTGCTGAAAAATGCCGTTCAAATCGATATTGACGACCACCAAGCCTAAAGCCGCGTCTGCCCCTTGGAGGCGAACCGGCATGGCCAATTGCAGGGTCGGCTGGTCCTGCCCGGCGCTGGCGCTGCGCTCATGATTGATCGAGATGCGCGACATATAGGTTTCGTCGGCGCCCAGGTTCAAGGTATCGGCCACATAGTCGTAGTGGCCCTTCTCCTGCAAATCGACGCCTTCAACGCGCAGCAATTTGCTGCCTTGCCTGTCTATCCGAACACGCTCCAAGCCATAGTCGCTGGCAGCGATGAGGCGCAGCTGAAAGTAAGCCGGATTGGCGGCCATGAACCGGGTGAAGAGCGTCGCCAATTGTTCGGCCGAACCCTGGTCATCGGGGCGCAGGAGCGCCTCGCGCGCCGCCGGATGGCCAGCCAGCACCTGCAAGTTGCGACTAATTTCCATGCGACTCGAGGTCATGCGCCTCGCCAGCACCCGCGTTGAGGTCAACAGCTCCTGCTTGGCCGAGTTGACCAGCATGTCGCGGCTCGCCTCATAGGCATAAAAACCGGTCAGGCCGGCCGCGACGACGCCAACCACCGCCAGCAAGAGCCCGAGCTTGAAAGCGATGCCGTACTTCATGGCGCCAACACCTTGGCCGCCCGGTCGCCCGAAACAATGCGCTGCCAAAGCTGGTTGCGGCGTTCTTCGCTTTCCGCCGGCTGCAACCAGACAAGCTTGTCATCGACCCGATAGTCGGCCGACTCTTGCGTCGTATTGCCCAGCCCTTGGCGACTCGTCAACAAACGGCTGGCGGGCTCCTCGAGCAAATGGTTGATCCAGGCATGCGCCAGCGGGGCATTGTGCGCAGCGCGGCTGACCACCCAACAATCCAGCCAGGCCAAGGCACCTTCTTGCGGGATGACATAGGCCGCGTCGACCCCCGCAGCCTTCAGCAGCAGCAGTTGCTGGCGGCCGAAATTGGCGAACATGAGCGCCGCCCGACGGGCCTTGAACAGCGCCACGGACTCCTCGGGTTGGGTATAGAAGCCGGCCACATTGCGGCGCAGCGCAATCAGCTGGTCCACCGCCGGTGCCCAAGACTTCTCCGCCAGCTTGAACGGCGACGGCAAACCGAGCGCCTGCGCGGCCAAGGAGAAGTTGTGGGTGCCGCCGTTGTAGGCGATGACCCGGCCGCGCAAGCCGACATCCCACAAGGCCTTGATGGAATCGGGCGCACGCGCTACTTGCGAGCGGTCATAAATCAAACCCATTTCGGCAAATGCAAATGGCACGCCCAACATCTGCGCGCCAGCGCCGAGCCCGGGGATGGCCGCCAATTTGCGAAAGCGCGGCAATTGGCGAGCCAAATTAGGGATCAAGCCGACCTCGACCGGTGCCACCAAACCTTGCTGCACATAGCGCTGCAGCTCGGCAGTGTTGACGGCAAATACATCGAAGTTCGCGCCCTGCTTGGCATTCATCTTTTGCCAGAGATCGAGGTCGGAATCGATCAGGGTCAACTCGACGCTGGCGCCGCTGATCTGCTCAAAGCTCTTGACGAGCTCTGGCTCCGCGTAGCCGGGCCAGGCCAGCACACGCAGGCGCGGCGCCGTCGCGGCAGGGGCGGCCCCGGCCAGCATGGCCGCAGACAAACCCAGAAAAAAATCGCGTCGTTGCTTTTGCATATCGCCTCGAACAGCAAGGCCTCAATTTGGGGAATTTTGCATCCCGCATTAACGCACTTTTAGCACATCAAGATGGCGGTCTCGGCCATCGCTGGTCTTCAGGTGCGGCATTAACAGACGTTTCAGCCCTTCCAGCAGCAGCAAGACCCCGAAGCCAAGCGCCAAGGCTGCGGCCAAAAGCTCTGCCGGCGGCAACTCGAATCGAAACACCGATCGCAGCGGCGCCAGCCCCAAAGCCAGGCACAGCAACAGGGCAGTCGCCGCCAACATCCACCCCAACATACGGTTGGGGCGAAACCAGGCCGCGATCATCGGGCCGCTCAAACTGCGATTGGCCAGAATCAAGGCCACGTCACAGGCCACCAGCGCCACAAAGGCCAGGGCACGTGCTTGCTCAGGCGCCACGCCATAGGCCAGCAAACCGGCAAACCATGCGCCTACCGCCGCCAAGATCAGCAGGCCTTGCAGCAAACTCCAAGTCAGCAGGGCACTCGAGAACAAGGGCGCGGCCGGATCACGCGGTGGGCGCTGCATCACATCAGACTCTTCAGCTTCGGCCTCAAAAACGACCGAGCAAACCGGGTCGATCAGCAACTCCAGGAAAGCGATATGAACTGGCGACAGGATCAGGGGCCAGCCCAGTAGCAAGGGCAAAAGCGACAAGCCGGCAATCGGCACATGCACAGCCAAGACAAAAGCCATGGCCTTGCGCAGATTGTCAAAAATGCGCCGCCCCAGCCGCACCGCCTGCACGATCGCCGCGAAATTGTCATCCAGCAAGACCAGGCTGGAGGCCTCGCGCGCGACATCGGTGCCGCGCCCGCCCATTGCAATGCCGATATGCGCGGCTTTCAGCGAGGGGGCGTCGTTGACGCCGTCTCCTGTCATCGCCACCACCTCGCCCTGCGCCTTCAGCGCCTGCACCAGCGCGAGCTTTTGCTCCGGCTTGATGCGCGCAAACACCTGCGTCGTCTGCAGCCTACGGTCCAAATCCGCGGCACTGAGCAAGGCCATGTCCGCACCGGTCAGCGCCTCTTCGCTCTGGGCCAAACCGGCCTGCGCGGCGATCGCCATCGCGGTTGCCGGATGATCGCCGGTGACCATCAACACCCGCAAACCCGCTGCGCGGCATTCGGCAATGGCGGCCGGCACTTCGGGTCGCAGCGGGTCGGCAAAAGCAGTCAAACCCAGCATTTCGAACTCGAATCCGCTGGGCTCGCTGGGCCAGGGCGCATCGGTCCAGGCGGCCCGCGCGACCGCCAGCACCCGCAGCCCGCGGGTGGCCATCGCCTCGGCTTGCTGGCTCAGCGCCAGGGTCTGCGCGGCCGTCAAGCGACACAGCGCCATGACCGCCTCAAGTCCACCCTTGATCGCCACCACCTGCGCCGCGCCCTCGGCGCGCCAGACATGGGTCATCGCCGGCAAGGCCGGGCTGAGCGCGTACTCGTGCAAGAGGGGCCAGCTCGGATGCAAAGCCGTGCTCGGCAGCTGCGCCCGCCCCAAGTCGAGCAAGGCCCGCTCCATGGGATCAAAAGGGTCGCGCTCGCTCGCCAAGATGGCATATTCCAGCAGTACATCAAAGCTCTCGGGCAAGGCCTGAGTCGCGGCCGCCCAGTTCTCAAGTTGAGCCGAATCAGCCAGCAGCACCGTCAGCTCGGCCACGGCCATCTTGTTGGCCGTCAAGGTGCCGGTCTTGTCGGTGCAAAGCACCGTCGCCGAGCCCAAGGTTTCTATCGTCGCGGAACGCCGGCTCAGCACCCGCTGGCGGGACAGACGCCACGCGCCCATGGCCATGAACACCGTCAGAATCAGCAGAAATTCCTGCGGCAGCATGGACATCGCCAGCGATATGCCGGCCAGCAAACCGGCCAGCCAGTCACCCCGCAGCCAGCCATAGACCAGCACCAGTACGGCGCTCAGACTCAAGCCCAGGATCGAGAACACGCGCACCAAGCGGCGGGTTTGCAGGTGCAAGGGGGTTGGCGGCGCTTCGATTTCGGCCAAGGACTTGCCAATGCGACCGATCGCACTGCGCGGCCCGGTGGCCGTGACCCGCGCCCGGCCTTGGCCAGACACGACCAGGGAACCCGCCAAGACGCTGTGCTGCTCCGCTTCAGCTTGGCCGGCCAAAGCGGCGAGCTTGGCCACCGGCAAAGACTCACCGCTGAGCAGCGACTCGTCGCATTGCAAGTCGTTCGCCTGCAGCAGCAGCGCATCGGCGGCGACGCGGTCACCTTCGGTCAGCAAGAGCAGATCACCGCGCACCACTTCGCGACCGGGGATTCGCAGCGCTTCGCCTGCGCGCAGAACCAAGGCCCGTGGACTGGTCAAATCGCGCAGCGCCTCCAGCACGCGCTCGGTGCGCTGCTCCTGACTCACGCTGATGACCACCGTCAGCAAGACAAAGGCCAAGAGCATCAAGGCCTCGCCCCTATCGCCCAACAGCAGATAGATCGCGCCAGCCGCCAGCAGCAACTGCAACATCGGCTCGCGCACCAGGTCGGAGAGGATATGCCAGATGGTGCGCTTGTGCGGCGGGCTGAGCTCGTTGGGCCCGTCCTCTTCCAAGCGACTTTTGGCTTGCGCATGGCTGAGGCCGTCGACCGGATCACTTGCAGAGCTTTTATCCATACCAAAGATTGTCGGCCTGTGCCCTATCAAGCGCCTGATATAGCGCAAGCGGCAAACCAGATGCTTAAGACTGCCATAAGCTGCGGCGCGCAAGATCCAGGCATGAACAAGTCTGCACTCACCGCTATATCTACCTTGCTGCTTGCACTCTGCGTCACAGCCGCCAGCGCCACGCCCGCCGACCTGCTGGTGGGCTATAGCGCCGAGGCAGGCGTTTCCGCTGAACCGGGCCGCGGCCAGCGCTTCTTCACCAGCAAGCACGGCGGGGAATGGAGTTGTGCCTCCTGCCATCAAGCACTGCCGACCAGCGCCGGCCGCCATGCAGGCACCGGCAAAACCATCGACGCCCTGGCGCCGGCCTTCAACCCGAAACGCTTCAGCGACCCGGCCAAGGTCGAGAAATGGTTCAGACGTAACTGCAAGGATGTGCTGAGCCGCGAATGCAGCGCAGCCGAAAAGGCCGATGTACTGGCTTGGCTGATCACACTCAAACCCTGAAGGCTTGCATATGAAAATCTTGCTCTTTTCTAGCTTGGCCTTAAGCCTGTTTGCGGCCCACGCCGACGAAGATCGCGGCCGATCTGGCGCGTCCCTGCCCTTGCTGCCCAAGTACCAGCAAGAGTGCTCGGCCTGCCATCTGGCCTATCCGCCTGGCATGCTGCCTGCCGCATCCTGGCAGCGCCTGATGAGCAATTTGCCCAAGCATTTCGGCTCCGATGCCTCGCTGGACCCGGCCACGCTGAATGAGCTGAACCGCTGGCTGGTCGGCAATGCCGGGACCACCAAGCGCGCGAGCAGCGCGCCACCGCCCGAAGACCGCATCAGCCGCTCAAGCTGGTTTGTACGCGAACACGATGAAATTTCAGCCGCCACTTGGCAGCGCGCCAGCATCAAGAGCGCCGCCAATTGCGCCGCCTGTCACACCAAAGCCGAACAAGGAGACTTCAATGAACATCGCGTCCGCATCCCCAAGTGAGCTGTCTGGGGCGGCACGGGGCCAGGGTCCCGGCCGCCGAATCATCGACGCGCCCACTCGCGCGCTGCATTGGCTGCTGGCCATCAGCTTCACCGGCGCCTACCTGAGCGCCGAAAGCGAGCGCTGGCATTTGCTGCACATCACGCTGGGCTATACCGTGCTGGGTCTGGTGCTGACTCGGCTGGTCTGGGGCCTGCTCGGCCCCAAGCGGGTCGGCCTGGCCGCCTGGGCCAGCAAACTGCGCGGCTTGCCGCAACAAATGCTGGCTTGGCCGCAAGGGCGCGGCAATCTGCTGGCCAGCTATCAAGGCCTGAACACCTTGGCGGTGGCCTTGCTGCTGCTGGCGGCCCTGATGGCCGCCTTGAGCGGCATGGGGCTGGAGCTGGAGTGGTTCGGCAATCGCTGGGAAGACGCTTTGGAGGAACTGCACGAGCTGATGGGCAACGCCACGCTGATGGTGGTGCTCGCCCACCTGGCCTTGATTGCGGGGGTCAGTCTGCTGCGCCGCCACAACCATGCCCTGCCCATGCTGACCGGCCGCGCGCCCGGCAAGGGCCCGGATCTGGTCAAGCAGAACCTGGGGCCTTTGGCTTTGCTGCTGGTGGCGGTGGTCTTGGGCTTCTGGTACTGGCAATGGCAACAAGCGCCAAGCGACTTGACGGGTCGGCCCGCCATCAGCGCACGCCAACAAAGCGGCAATGATGATGACGACTGATCACCTGCTGGCTTGTTCTTTCGCTCGCTCAATAATCGCAGCATGAGGATCTTGCTTGCCGAAGATGATGCCCTGCTGGGAGATGGCCTGCGTGCCGGCCTGCGTCAGCAGGGCTTTGCGGTCGACTGGGTGCGCGACGGCCTGGCCGCCGAGCGCGAGTTGCGCGCTGAAGCTGCAAATTATGCGGCCGCCGTGTTGGACCTCGGCTTGCCGCTCAAGGATGGGCTGGACGTGCTGGCCGGCCTGCGCCGCGACCGGATCACGCTGCCGGTGCTGGTGCTGACCGCCCGCGACGCGGTGCCCGATCGCATTCGTGGCCTGGATCTGGGTGCGGATGACTATGTGGTCAAGCCGGTCGATCTGTTCGAGCTGGGCGCCCGGCTGCGTGCGCTGGTGCGCCGATCCGCCGGCCAGCCGCAGGAGTTGCTGCGGGCGCAGGATGTGCTGCTCGATCCGGCCGCCCGCACCGTGCTGCGCGGCGGCGCGGCGGTGAGCTTGTCGACCCGCGAATTCGATCTGCTGCAGGCCATGATGCTGGGCGCCGGCCGCGTGCTGTCGCGCGAACAGCTGGAGCAGCAACTCTATAGCTGGGGCCAGGAGGTCGACAGCAATGCGGTCGAGGTCCACATCCACCATCTGCGCCGCAAGCTCGGGGCAGACTTGATACAGACCGTGCGTGGTGTCGGTTATGTCTTGCTACGCGAGGCGGCGCCGACATGAACGCGCGCAAGCCCGGCTCCTTGCAGGGCCGTTTAATTGCCTTGGTCTTGAGTCTGGTGCTGCTGATCTGGCTCAGCCTGGCCGCCACCGTCTGGTTGGACGCAGGCCATGAACTGGATGAATTGCTGGACGGCCATCTCGCCCAGGCTGCGGCGCTCTTGGTCGCGCAACAAGTCGGCGAATCAGAGAGCGACGACCACCCCATAGACGCCCCGACCCTGCACCGCTATGCCAACAAGGTTGCGTTCCAGGTTTTTCACGAGGGGCAGTTGGTGCAACGTTCGGCCAATGCACCGGCCACGCCGATGATTGCGTTTGAGGAGGGCTTTCGCCAAGGCCTGCGCAGCACCTTGATTGCCGGCACCCGCTGGCGCGTGTTTGCCGCCTATGGGGCCGAGCGCGATGTGCAGGTTTATGTGGGCGAGCAAATCGAATCGCGGCTTTCCATTCTCTGGGCGGTGTTGCGCGGCAGTTTGTGGCCCATGTTGCTGGCCCTGCCCTTGCTCGGACTGGCGGTGTGGTGGGCGGTGTGGCGCGGCACGATGCCGCTGCGTGAACTGGGGCGCCGTCTGGCCGACCGCTCAGCGCTTGACCTGGCGCCGCTGACCCTGGCGGACGCGCCGACCGAGATGGCGCCGATGTTGCAGGCCATGAACGGCCTGTTCGAGCGCATCGCGGCCATGATGTTGGCGGAGCGCCGCTTCACCGCCGATGCCGCCCATGAGCTGCGCACCCCGATTGCCGCCATCCGCACACAGGCGCAGGTGGCCTTGAGCGAGTCAGATGAGGCTTTGCGTCAGCATGCGCTGCAAGCAACCCTGCTCGGCTGCGACAGAGCCACTCGCCTGGTTGACCAATTGCTGACGCTGGCGCGGCTTGAGGGCGGCGAGCGGCCGGCTACCGCGCCGCTCGATCTGGGCGCACTACTGCGCCAGGTGGTCGGCGATCTGGCGCCTGCCGCGCTCAAGCGCAGGCAAGACCTGACCCTGGACATTGCCGATGTAGCCTTGGCCGAAATCGTCGCCAGTGAACCTTTGCTGCGAGCGCTCTTGCGCAATCTGATCGACAACGCGCTGCGCTACAGCCCGGCCGGCGCGCGCATCGAGGTGACGCTGCAAGCTTCGGCGGGTCGCATTCAGGTCCAGGTGGCCGACAGCGGCCCCGGACTGGCAGACGCCGAACTGCAGCGCCTGGGTGAACGTTTCTACCGCGTGCTGGGCAACGATGCGAGCGGCAGCGGCCTGGGCTGGTCCATCGTGCGGCGCATCGCCGACTTGCATAGCGCGCGCCTGCAAGTGCAGCGCAGTGAGCGGCTCGGCGGCCTGCAGGTGCAGGTCGACTTCCCCGCGAAGCCGCTGCAAGCTTAGCGGCTCAAGCTCAGCTTGAGCTCAACGGCTTTGTCCGACTTGTTGGACCACATCCAGCAATAGTCATGCTCGCTGACGATCTTCAACAGACCCGACGCGGCGGTGGCACCCTCCACCTTGGCCGGGTAAGTCACCTTCTCACCTTCATGAAAGTGAATGTTGAAGTTCAGCGCTCGCTCGGCACCGAACTGCCAGCTGACCGGCCTGGCTTTGTCCAGCTTGCCGCAGATTTCGACAAACTTGCCCGCAGCCAGTGGCTTGGCATGCTCAAACCGCCCGGCTTCGTTCCATTGGATCTCGATCAGCTCGGCACGCACTTGAGCGCCGAGCAGCGCAAGGCCGAGCGCCAAGCCGGTGGTCAGCGCTATCGGTCGCTTCATTTGATCGCAAAACGGACCGTGACCGTTTTGCCTTCAACATTGTTCAAGCTCGCCACCACCTTGGCGCCACTGCCGATCTTGATCCCCTTGGCTTCAAGCTTGTTGTCGCCCGCCGGCTTGATCTCGGCCTCGGTCTTGCTGGCGCCGTTCAACACCGTCAACTTGCCGCTGATGCCGACTGAGCTCATGGACTCGTCATGGTCGACCAAATAGATCAGCGCGCCATCGGCCAGCAGCACCAACTCGAAGCTAACATCATTAGCGGTCTGCACCACGCCGCCATGCTGTGGTTTGGCGCTGCCATGAGCCATCGCGTTAGTGAGGGTCAAAGAGCTCAGCCCCAATGCCAGGGCGAGTGCCCAAAGTCTTGCTTTCAACATTTTGATTTCACTCCATCGGATGCGGCGCCTTTGAGCAGGCGGCGCCGCGAGACCTGCATTCTCACTCCAAGCTTCAGAACGCTTCGCGCTCCGGCGCGCCGGCGTCGCTGCGCTCGCCCGCTTCGGTTTCTTGCAACAGTCGCTCGGTAGCGTTGCGCCCGAGCCGCCAGAACAAGAGTGGCGTGAGCAAAGTATCGAGCAGGGTCGAGCTGATCAGGCCACCGAAGATCACCACCGCCACCGGGTGCAGAATTTCCTTGCCCGGCGCATCACCGGCGAACAGCAGCGGCGTCAGCGCGAAGGCCGCCACCAGCGCCGTCATCAAGACCGGCGTGAGGCGCTCCAGAGAACCCCGCACGATCATCTTCTGATCGAAGACTTCGCCCTCGAATCGGCACAGATTGATGTAGTGACTGATCTTCAGGATGCCGTTGCGCGTCGCGATACCGGCCAGCGTGATGAAGCCCACCATGGTCGCCACCGACAGGCTGACACCGCTCACCCACATCGCCGCCACGGCGCCGATCAAAGCGAGCGGGATATTCGCCATGATGATGGCCGCCAGCACGGCCGAGCGGTAGCGCGAGTAAAGCACCAGAAACATCATCGTCAGCGAGACGAGCGAGAGGCCCAGGATCAAGCGCGTTGCCTGCTCCTGCGCCTGGAACTGACCCTCCAGACTGATAAAGCTGCCCGTGGGCAGATTGGTCTTGGCGACCACCTGGCGAATGTCTGCGATCACATGGGCCATATCGGTGCCGGCAGCGCCGTCGGTATTGGCATAGACAACGATGCGGCGGCGTCCGTTCTCGCGACCGATCTGGTTCGGCCCGTCGGATTCTTCGACCGTCGCGAAGCTGGAGACCGGCAAGCGGCCGGCCGGCGTGTCAACCAGCATGCGGGCCAAGTCTTGTGGCCCGCGCTGGCCATCGGCCAAGCGCAGCACCAGGTCGAAGCGACGCGGGCCGTCGACGATCTGCGCGGCGTGGGCGCCATCGGTCAGCACCTGCAGCACGCGCACCGCTTCGCCCGGCGACAAGCCGGTCTGCGCCAGTCGGCGCGGATCAATGCGCACCAGCACCTGCGGGATCAAGACCTGCTTCTCCACCGTCAAGTCCACCAGGCCCGGAATGCCAGACAGTCCGACCCGCATCTGCTCGGCCAAGCCGCGCAGCGTGTCGGTGTCATCGCCATAGATCTTCACCGCGATCTGCGCGCGCACACCGGACAAGAGATGGTCGAGCCGGTGCGAGATCGGCTGGCCTATCGCCACTTGGGCGGGCAGCACGGCCAACTGAGCCCGTATCTTGGCCATCACCGCCTCGCGGTCCACGGCCTTGCCGCCGCGCGCCAGGTCCACATCGATCTCGGCCGAATGCACGCCCTCGGCATGCTCGTCGAGCTCGGCGCGGCCGGTGCGCCGGCCAACTTTCGTCACCTCCGGCACCTGGCTGATCAACTGCTCGGCCAAGGCGCCCATGCGATTGGACTCGGCCAGCGAAGTGCCGGGGTTGAACAAGAGCGAAAGCACCAGACTGCCCTCATTGAAAGCCGGCAAAAAGGCGCGCGGGAAGAAGGGCACGCTGGCCACGGCCAGCGCCACTGCGAGGCCGGCCACCAGGATCAGGGCGCGGGCGCGCGGGAACGACCAATTCAAGAGCTTGGCGTCCCAGGCCTTCAACCTCAGCACCAAGGGGCTGTCGCCATGATCGAGGCGCTTCATGCCCGGCAGCAGATAAGTGCACAGCGCCGGCGTCACCGTCATCGACACCAGCATCGAAGCCAGGATGGAGACGATATAGGCAATGCCCAGCGGCGAGAACAAGCGCCCTTCAATGCCGGGCAGCGCGAACAGCGGCACAAACACCAGCACCACGATGACGGTCGCATAGACGATGCCGGAACGCACCTCGACACTGGCCTGGCGCACCACTTCCAAAATCGGCCGCGGCTGGGCGGCGGCGCGGTTGTCCTTCAGGCGGCGCAAGATGTTCTCAACATCGACGACCGCGTCATCGACCAACTCGCCGATCGCGATCGCCAGACCGCCCAGTGTCATCACATTGATGGACTGATCCAGCCAGCGGAACACCAGCGCCGTAACGGCCAATGACAGCGGAATGGCGATCAGCGAAATCAGCGTCGTGCGCGCGGACAGCAAGAACGCAAACAGCACGATGGCCACCATGATGGCGCCGTCGCGCAGCGCCTCGCTGACGTTGCCTATCGAGGCCTTGATGAAGTCGGCCTGGCGGAACAAGACCACCGGTGCCGCCAAGCCCGGCGGCAGGCCCGGCTTGAGTTCAGCCAAGGCCGCTTCGATCTGGCCGCTCAGGCGCACCGTGTCGGCGGCCGGTTGCTTTTGCACGCTGACGATCACCGCCGGCGCGCCCATGTAGCCGGCGTCTCCACGCTTGACAGCGGCCGCGAAGCGCACCGTGGCGACCTGCTCCAGCAAAACGGCCCGGCCGTCTTTCCAGGCCACGGCGACGCCGGCCAGATCCTCTATCTTGTTGCTGCGGGCCAGCAGGCGTATCAGGTACTCGCGGCTGTTCAGATCGACAAAGCCGCCGCCGGCATTGCCGGCATAACCGCGCAAGGCCTGCTCGAGCTGACTCAACGACACGCCCAGCTGCGCCATCCGCAGCGGGTCAGGCTCGACCCGCATCTGCCGCACCTCGCCGCCGATCGGGATCACCTGCGCCACACCGGGAATCGCCAGCAGGCGCGGCCGCAGCACAAAGTCGGCGTACTCGCGTGCCTGCATGGGCGTGGCCTTGCCGTCCAGCGGCAGCGCGATCAGCATCACCTCACCCATGATGGACGAGACCGGCCCCATCGTCGGCGTGACACCGGCGGGCAGGGTTTCGCGCAACTGACTCAAGCGCTCGGCCACCAGTTGGCGGTTGCGGTAGATATCGCTGCCCCAATCGAACTCGGCATAGACGACGGACAGGCCCACACCCGATGTCGAACGCACCCGCGTCACACCGGGCATGCCGGTGAGTGCAGTTTCCATGGGGAAGGTGATGAGTTGCTCGACCTCCTCGGGCGCCATGCCGCCGGCCTCGGTCAGCACGGTGACCACCGGCTTGTTGAGATCCGGGAACACATCGATAGGCGTGCGCCAAGCCGTCATGGCGCCGGCCACCATCAGCAAAGCCGAAAAAGCCAATACGAATAGCCGGTTGTGCAGGCTGAATTTAACGATCCAATTGAACATGGCTCGCCCTATCTGATTTGCGCGATCAAGGCGGCGCCCTGAACGACGACACGGTTGTCGGGCGACAAGCCGCTGGTCACCAGCACCCGGTTCGCGTCCAGCGGCTGCACTTGCACCGGCATGGACACATAGCGCTCGGCGCTGAGCTTGATCCAGACCACACGCTCATTGGCCGGGTTACGCACCACCGCCTCGGCCGGCAAGACGATGCCTTTGCGAAGCTCCTTCAGCGCCACCACCAGCTCCACCGGCTGACCCAGCGCCAAGCTGCCGCCACTCAATTGGGCCTTGAAGCTCAGCGGCAAAAGCCCATCCCGCAAGGCCAGCGCGCCACCCAGAAAGTGCAGCTTGACACCCGGCAATCCGGCGAGCTCCGCACCCGCAATATGCGCGGCCAGCTTTGCGTCTGGGGTGCTCGCCTCCACCATCAGGCGCGCCGGGTCCACCACTTCGACCAAGACCTCGGACGGCTCGACGACGCGCCCCACTTGCAGCTCGCTGCGTGCGATCACGCCAGACACCGGCGCGCGCAGCGGCGCACGCGCATCCAGGCTGGCGGCAACACTCTGCTCCCGCGCAGCCAATGACTGGGCCTCGACCCGCGCCGCCGCGATGTCCTTGGCCGGTACCGTGCCTTCGAGCGCCTCCAAACGCTTGACGCGCTGTTCCGCCAGTTCACGGCCAGCGCGCAGCTCGGCGCGCTGTGACTGCTGCGAGGCGACGGCAAAGGGATCGGCATGATGGCGCACCCAGGCCAGGACCTCGCCCTGACGCACCGCTTGGCCGGGCACCGGCAAACCTTTGGGCCCGGCTTCGATGCGGCCACCATGGGTCGCTTGCACGCGTCCGCTGGCGTTAGGGTCGGCCACCACACGGCCGGGCAGCAGCAGCGTGGCGGCCGCTTCGGTCTCGGGAGCCAACACGGTTCTGATCCCCAAACGGCGCTGCGCCAGCTTGGGCATATTGACGCTGCCATCGGCCAGCCGCGCCAGACCATCGGCAGCGGCCACCGTCGGCGCATCCAGATGCTCACCGTTCGGGCCATGCGCGCCCGGCCCGGCCTGAGCCGGTAACGCGGCCAGCACGGGCAAAAGCAGGCAAGCGCTGATAAGTTTTCTCGTCAATGCCTTCATGCTTGCGCTCCCGAGTTCATGCCAAGTTTTCTGGCTTTGCGCACGCGCACCCAGCCGACCAGTGCCACCAGCAGCATGCCCCCGCTCAACCAGCGCGCCCAAGCCGGGAAGCGACTCTCGCCGTGGCCGAACTCGGCATCGTGGTCCAGCCCGGCAGCACCTGCGGCCGAGGTCCGCAACACGCCATCCAGCAAGTCGGTTTCAGCGCCAGCCACGATGGTGATCAGCAAAGGGTGCTCGCCCGGCGTGGCGAGCAGCTTGAGCAGGGCCGGGTCGCTCAGGACATAAGCGCCCGAGTCGGCCTGAAATTTGGCCTTGGCCTTGAGCGCGCCAGATTCCACTTCGACCTCGGCCTTGAGCACAGGCTCATTGCTGGCGAAACGGTCGATCATGAGGGTCAGCTCGCCTGCCCCAAGCCGGGCGACAAGCTCGAACAAATCGGTCTGGGCTTCGACGCGCGGGCCTGCCGCAAGCGTAGCGCCGGCCGACGGCGCTTGATCGAGATGCTCGCCGTTCGGACCGTGAGCGCCAGGGCCGGCCAAGGCCCAAGTGGCGGCCAGGCTGCAACAGACGACGACACAGGCTTGGCGGATGCGTACACGCCCTGCTGCTTGAAAAAGAGATGTATTCATGGAAAGAGGCCCAATGTTTGTTTGACCCGCGCCTGCGCCAGCGCATGGGCGGCAGCTTGACGTTCGGCTGCGGATTCGGCTTGCGTGGCGGCACCGAGGGCACGCAGCAAGTCGGGCAGCGAGGTTTCGCCGAGCTTGAAGGATTTGTCGAGCAAGCGCGCCCGCTCGCGCAGCAAGCTTGCGCGCTCACGTTCGGCCGCGGCTTGCGCGGCGGCAGATTGCTCGCGAGCGCGTGCAAGTGCTTGCTCGCCTTCGATCTGCAGGCGGCTGCGCTGAGCTGTTACGAGGGCGAGTTCTTGTTCGGCCAAGGCCGCCGCCAACTGCTGTGTTTGCTGCGGCGGCTCGCTGCCCAGAGGAAGACGCAAGCTCAAAGCCACACTGCTTTGCGCCGACTGGCCCTGACCGGGCTGCTCTTGACGCATGCTGATGCCCAGCTCCGGCGGCGCGCCACGCTGCGCCTTCCCGAGCGCCACACGCTGGCGCGCACGCTCGACGCTCAAATCGGCGAGCAGCAAGGCCGGATGCTCTGTCGCTTGCGCCCCGTCCTGCGGCGCAGGTGAGGCCT
The DNA here is from genome assembly GCA_963510335.1 of uncultured Roseateles sp. Lineage (GTDB taxonomy): Bacteria > Pseudomonadota > Gammaproteobacteria > Burkholderiales > Burkholderiaceae_C > Paucibacter_A. The sequence continues at coordinate 85,202 of CAUPEV010000002.1, read as the reverse complement.
CTGCTGCGGGCTCGACATAGAAGCCGGTCAGCAAATGCCAAGTCGAGCGAAGCGCCAACAAGTTTTGCTCCGCCTCTGCCAGCAGCGAGCGCGCCGCCAGCCATTCGGCCTTGGCGGCCAGCGCGTCGGCCGGAGCCAAGTCACCGGCCTGCACCCTGCGCGCCACGTCGAGAGACAGTTGCTGCAGCAATTGCGTCTGCGAGTTGGCCACCGCTACGTCGGTTTGGGCGGCGCGCAAACCACCACCGAGCTCGCGCAGCTGGCCCAGCAGCCGCCAGCGGGCCGCGCGCTCGTTGGCCAGCGCCCAGTCTTGCTCGACCTGCGCCGCTTGGGCGCCCAGTTGGCGTTGCCCGGGACGCCACAGCGGCAGCTGCACGCCGATTTCGGTTTCACGCGCGCCTGCCGCAGCCGAGCCACGACCTTGGCGCTGCGACATTTCGAGCGCCGGCGCGCCCGCCAACCAGGCATCGGCGACGCGCCGCTCGGCATGGGCTATGCCGAGCTGACCGCGGCTTTCGGCGGACTCCAGACTGCGCGACCAGGCCGCGTCCAGCGCTTGCGCCAAGCTGGGCCTGGCGGTCGAAGTAGTAGAGATAGAAGTAGAAGAATGGCCAGAGTCGGCCAAAGGCTGGGCGAATGCCGCCGCAGCAAGGCAGGCACTAGCGAGCAGGCTCAGCACAGCCGAGCGAGCGCAACTAGGCCCTATCCGAGGATGGGTTTTCACGATAGTCCTGACAGAGACGAGAGCGGCAGGTGCTGACGCTAGGCCTTGGCCAAAAGCGTCTCTCAAAGACAGGAGTTCCTGCCGCCGAACGAAGGCTGCTCGCCGAGGCGAGCATTTCACTTGCGTTTCAGGCGCTCAGTCGCGGTGGTCGCTCAAGACCGGCCAGAAATGGCAGCGGCGCCGCAATAGGCAGCGGGGCCGAGGGGGCGACCAGGCCCAAGCCGGGCAGCAGTCTTGCCACCACAGGCAGCAGCGCCGGCGCATGCACGCAGGCGTCATCGATCAGATGCTGGGCCGAAGCCTGCGACTCATCCAATTGAAGCTCGGCATGGTCGTGGGCGGCATGGTGATGCGCCGCACCCTCGAAGTGCAAGCTGGCATGCAGCTTTTCACTCGGGCTGGCCATCAGCACCGCCGCACCCGCGCAGCTCAGCGCCTGCCAAAACAGGCAGAACATCAGCAAGTAGGCGGTGAAGCGGCGGTTCATGGGCGGCGAGTTTAGCGGAAGCTTCGCAAGAGCGCCGCCAAGACCGCTCAATTCCGGACTTTCTCCGGAGCAACCCTGATTACCATGACGGCGGAAATCGCCGATCCTGACGACGCGCAGAACGGCCAACTTGCAAAGGATTGATTGATATGAAGCTCACTTCAAGCTCCCTCGCACTGGCCGCCGGCCTGACCCTGCTGAACGCCGGCTCGGCCGCGGCCGACACGACGGTCATCACATTTGAAGATCTCGTTGAAGGCACGCTGCTGAGCACACAGTACAGCGCCCTGGGCGTGAACTTCGTTGCCAATGCCTTCAGCGGCACGGGCAGCTCAAGCTCGGGCAAGCCCTGGGCCAGCAACACCGATATGACGGTGACCGCCACCGATGTGGGCGGCCTGGGCGGACCGTCTCTGGTCAGCGGCAATGTATTGCACAGCTTCTCGGGCTGGCAGTCGGAAGACGGCGACCCCAGCTTCTGGATCAATTTCAGCGCCGCGGTCAGCTCTGTCAGCGTTGACTTTGCCGGCATCGGCTCGCCGCCGGCCGACACGCGGCTATTTGTCTACAACGGCGCGAGCTTGCTCGGCAGCGTCAGTGCCAACAGCGGGACCGGCCAGCAAACACTGAGCTTTAGCGCCGCCAGCATTACCAAGGTTGGCGTCGCGGCGGGCAGCTTTCGCGATTGGGTGGCCGTCGACAACCTCAAATTCGAGGCCGCAGCCCCGGTGCCGGAGCCGGCCAGCTATGCGCTGATGGCGCTGGGCCTGGCTGGTCTGCTGGCCAAGCGACGCGGTTGCGCACGCTAGGCCTGTTTCACCGAAGACTGCTTGGCGCGCAACTCGCGCAAGGCATCGGCCGCAATCCAGCGTGCGGCCTTCTCGGGTCGCTCGCGTAGCTGTTCGGCCAGGGCGATCGCCTGCGGCAGCAGCCGGCTTGAGCGCTTGCCGATCTGGCGCAGCGCCCAGTTGACCGACTTCTTGACGAAGTTGCGCTCATCATCGGCGGCCGCCGCGATCAAGGGCAAGATCGCGATGAAGTCGGCATCGGCGCGCTTTTTGTCGTGCACGGCCAGCACCGCCAACAAGGAGAAGGCCGCGCGCTTGACGAACTCCTCATCGCTGCGCGCCCACACCGGGATGCGCGTCCAAGCCAACGGGGAGCGCCGGAAGGCGTTGAGGCAAGCCTGATCGCAAACATCCCAGGCCCGCATGCCCGAGGCCCAGTGGTCCATTTCACTAACGCTGAGCTGACTTGGATCGGCGAGCAGCGCCGCCAGAATTTGCGCGTCAGGAATCGCGCTGTCCCACAGCGCCAGCGCGAGTGGGTGATCGGTCCCGAGCTGCTTGCCCAAGGCCCGCAAACTGGGCACCGACAGGCCAAGACGGCCAGCTCCGGTGAGGCCGAAGCGCGCCATACCGGCGAGCTGATCGGGGCGGGCAAGCGATTGCAGCAGCCGCAACACCTGTTGGGTCCGCACCCGATCGCCGGGTTGGGAATCAAGCTCTATTTCTACGCCCCATGGACAACAGCAACAACAAACCGGCTGCCATCATCAACATGCTTTGCGGCTCAGGCACGGCAGCCAACATGCCTTGGCCTAGAAACTGATGCGTGACCGCTGAGGGGTGAATTCGATCCCAATACATATAGGCTGCCGGATCTGCACAAGTGCTCCCAGCCTCGCCCACAAAACCACTGAAACACGCATCGCCAACATTGCTGATACCAAATTCGCTCGCACGGTCCATCAAGGCATGCTGTGCATTCATGGTGTCGAAATAGGTGATTTGCACATTGGGTAGTGCTCGCAACTGATCGATAGCGCCAGTCAACTGCTGGTTGAATCCCAGCGAAAACTGACTCAAGAGCGCCGATGCCCCTGACGCCAGCCCTCTAGGAATGACACCCATATCCGGAAGACCCGGTAAAAGGAAGCTACGAGCACCCAGGCCGTAAAGCGTGAGCACGCTGCTGCTCAAATTCTGAATTGCCGCTTGCCCAACTTCGGGTGAAAAACCATGGAACTCAAAGTCATTGCTGCCGGCCCACACAAAATACAAAGCATTGGCATCTGCACCAGCCGCACCAAGGCCCGCTTGGAAGAAGGCGATCTGCGAGAGTACGCCTGTTTTTTGCAAGTCCGCAGGCATGCCCATCGCCACCGCCGGCCCATTAAAAAAACCAGATTCTGCCCCGCCGTAAGCGTAATCCTGCAAGCCAACGCCCAGACCTTGGGCAAGGTACTCGACAGCAACCGGGCCGTTGGAAAAGCGGCCTCCAGAATAGTCGGCTGCTTGCGGTAAAGCGCCGCCGGTTGCCTGGTAAAAGTTCCCATTGTCCGAAAGGCTGTCGCCGAAAACAACGAGGCTGGAGTAGGGGCCAGCCACAGCTGACTGCGCCGCAAACGCCGTGCCCGCCAAAATCAGCAATGCGCCAGCCGTGCGAGAAAGAGCTGAGTGATGCATGTAATTTCCCCATTAGCTTTTAAGAACTCAGGGAGCATATCGGAACTTCACTACAAACGGTTGCAAAGAAAGTGACTCAAGTGTGGGGGCATCTTCAAACTGGGACGCCGTCTGGAGAGGCGCAAATTTTCAAGCCTCCGCCTGTACTGGTCATTGGAGTGACACAACACAAGTCGAATGGCCGCCCGCTGTACCTTGGCCGAGTTAGGCGCTAGGGCCACACTCTAGGCCTTGCTGCTGGAGCCTGTCCCATGTCTTTGTCCCCCGCCGAATTGCTGCCCCTGATGAGTTACTGCTTTGTGATGTCGAGCACGCCAGGGCCGAACAATGTGATGTTGGCGGCCTCGGGCGCCAACTTCGGCTACCGCCGCGCTTTGCCGCTGATCATCGGCATTCAAGCCGGCGGCGCGCTGTTGACCTTTGTGACCTGTTTGGGCCTGGGCAGCTTGTTCAACGCCTATCCGGTCTTACACCAAATTCTGCGTGTGACCGGGGCGCTCTATTTGATCTATCTGGCGTGGAAGCTCAGTGCGATGTCGGTCGCCGAGGCCGCCCAACCGATGACCTTCGTCCAGGCGACGCTCTTCCAAGCGGTCAATCCCAAGAGCTGGGTCAAAGCGATTACCCTGGCTTCGGTCTTCATGCCGGCGGGTTTGAGTACGCCGGTCGCCGCCACTTTGGTGGCACTCATCGGCGCACTCGTCGGCGCTCCGACCTCCTCGGTATGGGCGCTGTTTGGCGTGGCCATACGCCGCTTGCTCAATGATCCGGCCAAGCGGCGCATCTTCAATCTCTTGATGGGCGGCACATTGGTGGTTTTGGCCCTCTCCTTCTTGCGCTAACCTTGCGCCATGTTCGCCCTCGATCGCAACTCAAGCACGCCTCTGGCCGACCAGATCGAGTTGCGCCTGCGCGAGCTGATCGCCAATGGCCAGATGCCGGCCGGCGCACGCCTGCCCTCGATTCGCCAATTGGCAGCCCAGCTGCAAGTCAGCCCCAACACCGTGGTGACCGCCTATGACAGGCTGGTGGCCTTAGGTCTGACCCAGTCGCGCGGCACCGCCGGCTATTTCGTCAGCGAGTCGGCACGCCCCCCAGCCATGCCAGACGCTGCTGTGCTGGAGGCCGGCGAAGAACAAGAGGCCGTCTGGCTGGTGCAGCAATCCGGCGACCAACGCGCCGGCGTGCTGCTCGCCAGTGGCGGCGCGCTGCCGCCTGCCTGGCTGGAAGACGGTGTGCCGGCCGCAGCCGTGCAACGCGGTTTGGCCAGGGCCTCGGCGGGCATGGCCTCGCGCTGCCCTCCGCAAGGTTTGCCCGAGTTGCGCGAGCGCATCGCCATGGTTTTGCGCGGCATCGGCATCGCGGTCGACGCCGGCCGCATCCTCACCACCTACGGCGGCACCCACGCGATCGATCTGATCTGCCGGGCCTTTTTGCAGCCGGGCGACACCGTTTTGGTCGAGGACCCCGGCTACTTCCTGATGTTCGATCGCTTACGCAAGGACGGCATTCGCATCATTCCGGTAACGCGCCATCCGGACGGCATAGACTTGAACGAGTTGGAGTCAGCCTGCGTCACGCACAGGCCGCGCATGCTTTTTATCCAGACAGTGCTGCACAACCCGACCGGTTGGAGCAGCAGTGCAGCCAATCTGCACAAGGTCCTGGTGATCGCGCACAAGCATGGCCTGCTGATTGCCGAGGATGATGTGCAGGGGCACTTTCACCCAGGCAGCGCCACCCGGCTGGCCAGCTTGTCCGGGCTGGACCGCGTCATCTATTACTCGAGTTTTTGCAAGTCCTTGAGCCCGGCCTTGCGCATGGGCTATATCGCAGCCGATCCCGCGCTATTGAAGGCCATGATGCGCGAAAAGATTTACTCGGTCTTGACCGGCGCGGCGCTGCTGGAATATGTGCTGCTGGAGGTGTTGGCGGCAGGTCGCTGGCGCAAGCATCTGGACCGTTTGAATGCCAAATTGCTGGGGGCCCGCCATGCCAGCGCACGCCAACTCAGCGCGGCCGGCGTCACGCTCGACCACCCAGGCGAAGGCGGGCTGTTTTTATGGGGCTCGCTGCCGGCCGAGGTGGACATGAACTTGCTTGTACAAGACGCCTATCGCAACAAGATTTTGCTCGTCAGCGGTGCAACCTTCTCTGCCAGCAAGGCTTACGACTCGCGCATCCGTTTCAACGTCGCCTTCAGCCAGCAGCCGCGTCTGGCCGACTACCTGCGCGAGCGCCTGGCCTCGCTGGCCGATGCCGAGCAGGCCTTGCAGCGCGCGTCCGTCATCCCGCAGTAGCTGCAACTCGTCGTCACCCAGCGCAGCCCGTCACTTGCGACGCGCCAAGCGCCTAGAGCCTCGGTAGGCTGTCGACCTTTGCACTTGAGAGCCCACGATGATGTTGCGTATTTGGTCGGTACTGCTGCTTCCCTGCCTGCTGCTGGGCAGGCAGGCGGCGGCAGATGAGGAGGCTGGCGCTGCCGCTGAGGCCGCAAGCGCCGCACCCACACCCGACTTTTACCTGCGCCAGGTGCAGGTGCACGGCGTCTCGACGATGCCGCGCGAGCGCAAGACGCTGGCGCAGATCTTCAAAGCACAGGCATTGTTCCAGCAGCACCGCCAGTTGGCGCCTCAGGCGTCTTTGACCTACCGGGTCTACGCGCGCCAGTACGCCGATGACTTGCAGCGCGCTGATCTGGCATTGCTTGAGGGGCAAAACCGCACGCCGATTCAACTCGATGAACATCAGCGTTTTGTTGCCGACCCCGCCTGGCGAGCCCTGGATCAAGAGATCGAGATCCGCAGCAAGCTGGCCGACGGGCGCGTGACTTGGCGCCCCGACATCCGCACCCCCGGCTGGCCCGAGGCCGAGAGCCGGCTGGGTGATCTGCGCCTGCAATGCCGGGTCGCATTTGGCAGCGGCCTGGCTCGCACCGACTCGGGCTGGATCCGCACACTGGGCAAGTTCTTTGGCTCCAGCGAGGAATGCGACAGGGCCGATTGGAGCCCCAGCAACTTCGCCGAGCGCCCAATCTTCTCGGTCACGCTGGTTCACGGCGAGCGCCGGCTCAGACTCAACCAGCGCAATCTGCATGGTCTGTTTGATGATCAAGGTGAGCGCTACGACTGGGGCTTCTTGCTGCGCGATCGCATGTACCGCGTGCCCCTGGGCGACCGAACATGGCCCGACGACACGCGTGTCGTGTTTGAGTACATGGACTGCCCGGGTGCGAGCGCTCATGAGAAACAAAACGCCGGGCCGCTCCCAAGTTGTTTCTCCTCCCCCTCGGGGGGCCTGGCGCGAAGCGACAGGTCTGGGGGCACTCATGAAGGCCTGCAGCAGTCAGACCACCCGTTCGCCGCGGTGGCACGCAGCCTCAAGCCGGGGGCCAGTGAGGCGAACGAGATCCAGGCCGCCATGGGAAAGACCAAGGTCAAAATCTTGCGCTTCGAGAACGGCAGACAGATTTGGCGATATTGGCAGGCGGGCCCTAAGCCGGTCAGCGCCAAGATCTCGCTGACCCAGCTGGCCGGGATGCTCGCCGCCGCCAAGGCCGCAATACCCGCCGAGTCGGGGGTGGCCTTGCCAAGCTGGGACGGCAGCCTGCTCTCGCTGGCCCGGCTGGCAAGCGATCTCGACTCCGCCAAGGCCGCCCTGGCCGAAGAAGCGAAGCGGGCGGAGGCCGGCGCTCTTTCTCCCGAGCAATTGGCACCCGTCATCCAGGCAGTCAAGGCGGCCATGCCAGCGGCCGCCGCAGCCTCAGCGCCTGCTTCGCCGATGTCAGACGAGCGCGGCACGGAGTTGGTCTTGTTACTCAACGCCGATGGTGTGTTGGAAAAAATGGCCTTTACTGAAAGACGCTGACGGCGCTTGAAATGCAAGCGCTCGCCCGAAGTCTGTGTTGGCCTTTTACAAGTTTGGCATCTCCGCGCCAGTGCAGGGTCATACAGGCCGGGCCAGCAGCCTGTCTGCCCTGAGGGTAAATTCCAAGGCTGCTGCGCCTCGGCGCGGTTCATACTGAAAAGCCAGGCAGCCCTGCTACTCAAAGCCAATTTTTGGCGCTTCTCTTAAGAGGAATCCATGCACAAATTCAGCCCCAAGTTCGCGCCATCGTTGGTGTCGCTTGCCCTCGCAGCCGGCTTGTCTGGTTTGGGCGGCGCGGCCCAGGCCGCCTACCCTGAAAAGCCCATCACGATCATCGTGCCCTTTGCAGCCGGCGGCCCGACCGACAAGGTCGCGCGCGACTTGGCCGAGGCCTTGCGCAAGCCGCTAGGCGCCACGGTGGTGATCGAGAACATGGGCGGCGCTGGCGGCACCTTGGGCGCCTCCAAGGTCGCCAAGGCCGCACCCGACGGCTATACCTTGCTGCTGCACCACATCGGCATGGCCACCTCGCCGGCCCTGTACCGCAGCTTGCAGTACAAGACCCTGGACGACTTCGAATACCTCGGCATGGTCAATGAGGTGCCAATGACGCTGATTTCCAAGCCCACGCTGCCGGCCAGCAACTACGCCGAATTGGTCAAATGGCTGGGCGCCAATCAAGGCAAGGTCAACCTCGCCAACGCCGGCCTGGGCTCAGCCTCCCATTTGTGCGGACTGCTGCTTCAAAGCGCGCTCAAACTCGACATGACCACCGTGCCCTACAAAGGCACAGCGCCGGCGATGAACGACCTGCTTGGCGGCCAAGTCGACCTGATGTGCGACCAAAGCACCAACACCACCGGGCAGATTGAGGCCGGCAAGGTCAAGGCCTATGCGGTCACCACCGCAAAGCGGGTCAACAGCCCGGCACTCGGCAAGCTGGCGACGCTGGATGAACTGGGCCTGAAGGGCTTCAACGTGTCGATCTGGCATGGCCTGTATGCGCCCAAAGGCACACCCAAGCCGGTGTTGGACAAGATCAACGCTTCGCTCAAGCTGGCCATGGCCGATGCCGACTTCAACAAGCGCCAGGACGCACTCGGCGCGGTGGTCATCACCGACGCACGCACCAACCCGGTCGAGCACAAGAAGTTTGTCGAGGCCGAGATCAACAAGTGGGGCCCCGTCATCAAAGCATCTGCGCAATATGCGGACTGAAACTCAGGTCTGAATTGAGGCACGCCCGCTTCAGGCCCAAGCGCTGCCCTGGTGCGGGCTGCCTGGGCCCGCATCCGGCAGGGTGATGCGCACAGACAAACCTTGCGGCTGATTGGCCAGCAGCTCGACTTGGCCGCGCATCAATTCCTCAACCAAGTTGCGCACCAAGACCAGGCCCAAGCCGCCCTCGGCCTGCAGCTGCTCGGCAAAGGGCTCGAAAGCATGAGCGCGGCGTGCCTCGCTCATGCCCGGCCCCTGGTCTTGCACCTCGATGCACAGGCCGGGGCCAGGCAGCAAACGGCTGAACAGCACCGTCACCTCGGGCGGCACCCCCTCCACATGACCATAGCGCAGCGCATTCTTGAACAAATGCTGCAGCACATGGCTCAAGGCCTCGACGGCGCCCAGCCATTCGATGCCATCCTCCAGCCGCAGCACGGGCTGCCCGCCGGCGGCCTGCCATTCCAGCTGCAGCGCCTGCACCTGCTCGCGCAGCCAAGGCGCCATTTGCACGCGCCGACTTTGATGCAACTGCTCATGCATCCCCAACTCGTTGAAGCGCGCCAGTAGGCTGCGCGAGCGGGTCAGATTACTCTCCACCAAGGCGGCGGCCTCACTCATCTGCACCAAGGCTGCCGATAGATCCTGCTTGCGCATCGGCGCCTGCAGCTTGGTCAGCAAGTCCTGCACTTGATCGCGCAGCGCGCTGATGCTCAAGTTCGCCGTACCCATCGGCGTGTTGAGCTGGTGCGCGACGCCCATCAACAACTTGCTGACAATGCCACGCTGTTCGTGGCGGTGCAAAGCGAGCTGCGCCTCGGCCAACTCGGCGCTGCGTTCGCGAACGCGTTGCTCCATTTCGTCATAGGCCTGACGCAGCTCGACATTGCGGGCGCGCAGTTCGGCCGCCATCTGAGCCTCACGCATCAAAGCCTCTATGCCGGCAATGTGTTTGGCACGCAACTGCCGCAAGACTTCGTCTTGGACTCTTTGGCGCTGCTGAACGGCACTGCGCCCATCTGCCACCCGGCCCTGGCGAAACGCACACTCAGCCTGCGCCTCATACACCTTGCTTTGCAAATTCGCGCTCCGCGCGCTGCCCGACTCAAGCTCCAACGCGCGTGCCAGTTCGGCGCTGGCCAGCTCGAAATTCCCATCGCGCAGATCCAGTTGCCCACGGGTGTAGGCACGCCAAGCTTGCATCAACATATTCGGCTTTCGCTGGGCCCCAGCATCCTGCAAGTCAAGTTCGTTCAGTTGCTGCTGCGCCGCTTCAAAGTCCCCCGCCAAGGCTGTGTTGATGGCCAGATTGGTGCCTATCAAGCGACGGAATTCATGCAAATGTGCAGGCTCGGTTTTCGCATACAGGCTGCGGTAGAGCTCGATGCAAAGCCGCCGGCTGCCCTCATCACCGGCCTCCGCGCGGCCATAGGCCACCGAGGCATGGCAGCCGCCAAAATAGATATCCAACCAGTCGAATCGTCCAAGTAGGCGCAACTCCAGCGCGGGCAAAAGGCGATCCAGCTCATCGAGATCGCCAATCGCAATCAGGTGTATCAGCATCTGCTGCGCCGCCATGCACTCACCTGCCCGCGCGCCAGCCCGCTCAAACAGGGCCATCGCCTCGCCCTCGTTCTTCAAGGCTTGCACGGTCAGACCCTGAGATTTGCGGCTCAAGGCCAAGAACAGCAGCAATTCGCCGCGCTGTATCGGATCAAGCGCGGCATCAAGCTCCATTTGCTGCGCCGGCCCGATCAAGTCGGGCGCTGCCGGGCGGCCTTGACGCAGCTCAAGCCAACCTTGCAGCAGCTCGAAACGCAGTGATTCATTCGGACGCTGAAGTAGCACTTGAAGCCCTTGCTGCGCCTCATGCCAGCACAGGCAGCCCACGGCTTCATAGATGGCTTCCACAGCCGCTGCAGATTCCTGTACTTCACCCATAACTGTCCCCAAGGCTTGCTCCGACTTTAGTTGAAGTCAGGCCACAGGCGTTTGCCCTTCGAACAGCGGCAGCATCTCGCGCGTACCCTCGTAGACCGCATCGAACAATTGCTTGACGCGAGGCACATGGCGCAGCTCCGGCCGGGTCAGCATCCACAAGTCACTGCGCCACATCTTGGGTGGCGCTTGAATAACTCGGCAAATGGACGGCTCCAAATCGCCCAAATAACAAGGCAACACGGCCAAGCCGGCGCCGGCCACGACCAACTTCAAGACATTGACATGGCTGTTGGTGAGCAGAACCGCCTGCTCGTCCAGGCCTTGCTGGCGCAACCATTTGGAGGAGTCCAGATGCGCGAAGTTGTCGTCACCGGCGATCCAGGGAAAGTCCACCAGATTGTCCGGCGTCACGCCGCCCAGTTTGCGCGAGCGGTAGACGGTCGACTCGATACGGCATAGCCGCCTGGCCACCAAGGGGTCGGCCGGGCGGCCACCGGCGCGTATCGCAACATCGGCCTCGCCCTTCAGGATGTCTTGCTGCACGGTCGAGGTGTTGATCAACAGTTGCACGCCGGCTGCCCGTTGGTAGGCGCTGAGCAGCGGCGCCAGCGCGGCATGCATCAGCGTGTCGGTGGTGGTCAGGCGCACCACGCCGCCCGGCCAGGCTGCGCGCGCGCCCAAGCGGCGCGTCGTCACGGCTAGGTCAAGCTCCATCGCAGCGGCCACCCGCATCAACTCCGTCCCCGCCGCCGTCAGGGTGTAGCCGGCTCTGGACCGCTCGAACAAACGCACGCCGAGTTCGGCTTCAAGGCCTTGCAGCCGACGGAATACTGTTGCATGACTGAGCCGCAGGCTGACAGCGGCCGCCGTCAAAGAGCCGGCGCGGCCGATATGCAAAAACAGGCGCAAATCATCCCAGGAGCTTGGGCTTGTATTCATGGCTGAAAGAGTTTTTGTTTGCAATTTTGCTGATTATGTTTGCACCAATGGTTGAACGGCTCAGGCTTATATTTTCTAGACTGCCTACACCGGATCAAGCAGGAAGCCATTCATGACTCAATCAGACATCAGCGCCCCACCCGCCAGCAGCGCGGCAGACTTCGACTTCTTCCTTGGCAAATGGCATGTCCAGCATCGGCGCTTGAAGCAGCGTTTGCTCGGCTGCCAGGAATGGGCGTCGTTTGAGGGCAGCACCGTGATGCAGAAGATGCTCGGCGGTCTTGCCAATGTGGATGACAACCTCATTCATCTGCCCGAAGGCGATTACCGCGCGCTGACCTTGCGCAGCTTCGACGCGAGCAGCGGCCAATGGTCGATCTGGTGGCTCGATGGACGCCAGCCCGGCCAACTCGATGTGCCGGTGGTCGGCCATTTCAGTGAGGGTCTTGGCTGTTTCTATGCGGACGACACGCTACGCGGTCAGGCTATCCGCGTGCGTTTTATATGGACTGCACGCTCCGAACTGGGCCAGCCGCGTTGGGAACAAGCCTTCTCGGCCGATGGCGGCGCGAGCTGGGAATGCAACTGGGTGATGGACTTCAGCCCCGCCCCTGCCGATCAAGAGGCGCCGGCATGCGCGTGATCGAAATCAGGAGCTACCGGCTGCGCGACGGCAGCCGCGCGCGCTTTCATCAATTGCTCGAAGAGCAAAGCCTGCCCTTGATGCACGCCTGGGGTATCGACGTGCTGCGCTTTGGGCCCTCGCTGCATGATGACTGCGGCTATGTCTTGGTGCGCGCTTTTGCCGACCTGGCCGAACTGAACACCACGCAGCAAGCGTTTTATGCCAGCCCGGCTTGGCGCAGCGGGCCGCGCGAAGCCATCGTCAGCTTGATCGAGTCCGACAGCAATGTGGTGCTGGCGCTGAGCGAGGCCGCAATTGAAGGGCTGCGAAGCGCTAGCGATCAGCTCTGAGCCAAGCGCGCGCAGCAGCGGGCTGGCCTGCTCTATCGGCCCCAACAAGAGCGGCCAGATGCGCTCACCCAGATCGCGTCTGAACATACCGAAGTGCCCGATCGCGCGCAGGCCAAGCGCCTTGTGGTCCAGCGTGTGGCGGGCCACAAGGGCGCTGCTGAACTGCTTGCCGAGGTGATCCACCGCCGGGCCAGGGCCGAACAAATGGTCGTCCGTGACATTCCACAAATGCACCGGGCCGGTAAAGCGGTGAAAGCCCAACTCGCCCGCCAAGGCCGGGTCGCTGAACATATAGCCTTTGCGACGGCCCCAGCGCGCCCAATCCAGCGCCGCATTCTTGGGCAGACCCTCAGCGCGAGCCCCCAACAACCAGCGCGGCGCGTGGCCGAAGGCATGGCTCAGACCCGGCAACAAGGCGTGAAAGAACATCAACGCCTTGGCGCGCGGCAGGCCAGCCCAAAAGCGCCAGTCGGCCGCTTGCGCCGCCACGCCCAGCAAAGCGTCGACCCGCTCGTAACCTGGCGCCAAGCCGACCGCATTGCCGCCGAAAGAATGGCCGATGGCCAAAACCCCAATCGCTTGACCCTGCTGCGCTTGTTCCAGGACCCGGCGCTTATCGGCCGCGCGCAGCGCAGCGGCCATGTCCAGCTTGGCCCAGTCATGCAGACCGGCACGTTCGTTGCGCAGCGAGCCCTGCAAATTGGCGCCGATGCCGCGGTAGTCATAACTGAGCACGGCATAGCCGCGCCGGCTCAGCCATTCGGCAAACGCACGGTAAAACGGGCTGGCCACCGCCATCGCCGGGCTGAGGACCGCGATCGCGCGCACCGGGCCGTTCGCTGCAGCCGGCTCATACCAGCAGGCATTCAGCAAGCGGCCGTCGGCGCAACGCAGCTGCAGCGCTCGGGGTGCGGACGAGGGTGGTTTCTTGTTCATATTCATAGCGATCTACTCCTGCTGAAAATCCGAGCTCAGTCTAAATTGGCAACAATCACGTGACTAGCCTCATTGATGGGCACACATTGGTGCTTAAATATTGACAATGAAACTGACCATCTCTCGCAGCCGCCGCACCGCTGCCGACCAGGCCTTGGACGCCAATGCCTTGGAGTTGTTCGCCCGGATTGCGCAGGCCGGCAGCTTTGCCCGCGCCGCGCGTGAACTCGGCCTGACCCGCGCAGCGGTCAGCCGGCGCGTGGCGGCGATCGAGTCCGCGGTTGGCCTGGCCCTGTTCGCCCGCAGCACGCGCAGTCTCAGCCTGACCGAGGCGGGCCGGCGCTTGCACGCGCGCGCTCGCACCGTGCTGGAGGCGGCCGAGGGTGCGCGCCTGGCGCTGCGCAGCGAACGCGACATGCTCAGCGGCACGCTGCGTATCAGCGCCGCGCCGGTCTTCGGCGTGCATGTGCTGACGCCATTGCTGGCGCGCTTTCAGAGCTTGCATCCGGCCTTGCGCTACGAGTTGATGTTCACCTATCGCAAGGTGGATCTCTTGCGCGAAGGCGTCGACATCGCGTTTCGCGCCACCGCCCGTCCGCCCGAGGACTGGGTGGCGCAACCGCTGCTGCGCTATGCGGTGCGCGCCTATGCAGCGGCAGGCAGGGCGCCGCTGGCCAGCCCGCTGGCCTTGGCCGACTTGCCTTGCCTGCTGGTCGGCCAACATGAGGAACCCAGCGCCTGCGCTTGGGTCAGTGAAGCCGGCGAGCGCCTGGACTTGAATATGCGGGCCGCTGCCTGGGGCAATGATCTGGATGCCTTGCTGGTGATGGCGCGGCATGGCGGCGGCGTCGTGCTGAGCCCGGATTTCTGCGTGCCGCCGGAGGCTGGCCTGGTGGACGTCTTGCCGGGTTGGCGGCTGGATGTGCAAGAGGGCGAATGGATTCAGGCGCTGACTCTGGGCGTGCCGGCCGGCTCGGAGACGGCGCGCGAACTGCTGCGCTTCTTGCGCGCGCAAATGATTGAGCCACGTCATTAGAGGCGCCCCCCGGATTGAGCGCTGGCGCAGGCATGCAAGGCGCTCCTACAATCAGCGGCTTTGCGCAGCGGCGTCGCCCCTGCCTGGCCAGAAAAACAAGTAGCGCCCTTGCCTCGCACGAGGCGCGCTCGCGCAATGAGCTCATCCGCAATCAAAACCTCCCGCCTGCTGCATGTCGACGCGCTGAAAGCCTTCGCCGCCCAGCTGATCGTGCTGCACCATCTGTCCGCTTACGGGCCGATTGCCGAGGCTATCCAGACGCTGGCGCCGCAGCTGATTGCGGCGCTCTATCACTATGGCCGCATGGCAGTGCAGGTGTTCCTGGTGGTCGGCGGCTTTTTGAGCGCGCGCGCTTTGTCGGCGCGCGGACAGGTTTTTGAAGGCAGCGTCCCCGAGCAGATGTGGCGGCGCTACTTGCGTCTGACCCTACCTTTTATGGCCGCTGTGCTGCTGACACTCTTGTGCTCGGCGCTGGTTGCACCCTGGCTGCCAGAATTGGTGCCCGAGTCGGTCGGCTTGGCGCAACTCTTGGCCCATGCCAGCTTAACGCATGGCGTGCTGGGATTCGAGTCCCTGACCGTCGGCGCTTGGTATGTCGCGGTGGACTTTCAGCTCTTCACCCTGCTGATGCTGGTGCTGAGCTTGGCAACCTACTTGGGCCCGCGCCTGGGCTTGAGTCGCAAGCAGGCCCAAGTTGCCGGCCCCGCCTTGGTGCTGCTGCTGTGCTTGATCTCGCTGTTTGCCTTCAACCGCCATGCTGAGTTGGACAATTGGGCGCCCTACTACTTTGGCGCCTACGGCTTGGGTGCCTTGGTGCATTGGCTTGGCCTGGTGAGCTACCGCCGGCTTGGGCTTTACTTGATCAGCGCAGCCGTCTTGCTGGCCCTGGTGTTTGACTTCCGCGAGCGGATTGCCTTGGCTTTGGTGACCGCGTGGCTCTTGGCTTGGCTACAGCAACGCCATCAGACCCAGCAATGCCTGCTGGCTGACCGGCGCGCTGCGCCACTGCTCGCCCATCTGGGCACGCATTCCTATGCCTTGTTCCTGGTGCATTTCCCGATTTGCCTGCTGGTCAACGGCCTGTTTGAGCACCGTGACTCGGCACATGCGGGGCAGGCCTTGCTGGCGGCCATGGCCGCCTTGGTGCTGAGCAATATGGCTGCCGTGCCCTTTTATCGCTGGATCGAGGCGCCGTCGGCGCGCCTGCGCATTGCGCCCTTGCTGGCCCGCCTGCTGCCCAAAGCCTCGCAGCCCTGAATTGCGGTTCGGTTTCTTTGTTTACGCCCCTGACTCGCCACGCGCCGACCTAGGAGCGTGTCAATTCAATCCAAGGGTTGCGTCTGCGGCGTACGCTGAAACGCAGCGCGCTCAAAGCCCAGCTCGGCCGCCCGGCCCAAGAGCTTTTGCAAAGCGGCCTCGTCCATTTGCGGCGTGCGTGACAAGACCCAGGCGTACTTGCGGCTGGGCTCGCCGATCAAAACATGGCGGTACTCAGGATCCAGATCCAGCACCCAGTAATTGCCATAAAAGGGCCAGAAGAAGGTCACCTTGAGTTTGGCGTTGGCGCTTCCGTCCACCACCTTGGCATGGCCCGCCGTACGGTCCACCTCGCCCTTGGCGGTGCGGCAGCGGTTGATAACCTCGACCCGGTCGCCGTCCAAGCGATAGCGCGCCTGAGTGTCAGCCACGCATTGCTTTTGAAACCGATTGGGCAAGAGCGCGATCTCGTACCAAGCTCCGGCATAACGCGACAGATCAACTGCATCAACCGTCGGCAGCGCCGCTGATTCAGCGGCTTGAGCCGAAAATTGCACCGACCCTAGAACGGCCATCAGACCTAAGCTGAATCGAAAATTTCGCAAAAATCGCATGATTGGGCGGGCAGTAGTGAGACTCGCCACCATAGCAAAATGCGAATTCACCGGTCTTTCATCTGGCATGTATTCATGCCCAACAAGGGGTAAGCCGGGCAAAAGCGAAACACACCGGTCAGCAAGGGCACGACGCCGATATAGCCCCACAGGCCGACCGTGCCGGTCGCCGCCAAGGCGATCAAGATCAAACCGCCACCGATACGCAAAACCCGATCTACGGTGCCAACATTTGCTTTCATCACCACTCCTTCAACAGGCAAAAAGGCCAAGGCCTCGATAACGCTGATTGTGAGCTGGCTGCTGCTGCGGCACTTGCGTTAGGTCAAGCCCGGCGCTGACGCACTTTTGGCGCTCTGCACTTCATCGCCCTGTATTTCAGCCCGCCGCATATCGGCCAAGGTCTTGCCGGCTTCGTCACGGAAGCGCTCCTGCAGCAGCGTCAGGCCTTGGATGCGGTCGACCCGAAAGTTTCGAAACGCCTCGCGCTTCTCGCACCAGGCGGCCAAGGTCCAACTTGGCCCCCAGAAGTAGCAAGCGAGTGGCCGCACCACCCGCTCGCTGCTCGCCCCAGACAGATCGAGATACGCCAAGCGCAACTTGTTGCGGCTGTCGGTCGCTTCACGCAGCAAGGCCAGGCGGTCCCGCATCGCCTCGTCAAGCCCGGACAAAGGCGCGTACAAAGCCAGGCTCTCGGCGGCCGCCCGCGCCTCAATGGGCAAAGCACCCAAAATCTTCAACATCGCCAGCTCCGCCTGACGCGCCAAGCCGCTGTCCAGCTGCCCCTGCGCCAGCCGCAAAGCCGCCACCAAGGCCTGCGCCTCTTGTTTGGTGAACATCAGCGGAGGCAGATCAAAGCCAGCCTGCATGCGGTAGCCGACCCCGGCCTCGCCCTCAATCGGCACGCCTTGGCCCTGCAGGGCGGCAATGTCGCGATAGACAGTGCGCACCGACACCTCCAGCCGGCTGGCGAGGAAGTCGGCCGTCGACAAGCGCCGCCCTCGTATCAATTGAACGATTTGAAAGAGTCGGTCGGCGCGGCGCATGGGCGGCATTGTCGGGCCAGCCCAAGTCCGTCTGATCAAGATCACTGGCACGCTACTTGCGTCTACCAAGCTGCACAGACCCGTGCGACCCTTTCAGTACTTAGGATAAGGAGCGTTCCATGAGAAGACTTGCTACTGCATCCGACTACCATCTCGGCGCCTTGCCGCTACGAACTGCCTTTATCGGCTCGGCCGCCGCATGGCAGGGCAACTACTTCAGCCACGGCCAGATCTGGGTCGCGCGCGCCAGTGACACGCTTTCCCGCACGCAGCCGCAGCCTCGCCCGCCATCCAGCGTGCGGATTGAGGCGCAAGGCCAAGTGGAGGTGCAAGCCTTGTTGGCTGAGTTCCAACAGGAACAAGACCGATTGGTACTGCCTCGGCAGGAGCCGCGCAAGCCGGTCTTGGCTGCATCTCGGCCCTCACCGCTGCGCTTGGCCGTGGTGCGCGATGCCCAACTTCGGGTCGTCGCTTGCGGGACTTTGCTCTTGCACGAGGAATATGCGGAGCTCGGTCAACTGATGGTGCACCCCTTGAAGCGCCGCCAGGGCCTGGGCCAGTTGTTGCTCGAAAAGCTTGAATCCGAGGCCATACTGGCACGGCGCCCTTTGCTACGGATTGAGGCTGATGTTCGCCAACACCCGGTGCAGCACTTGTGCGAGCGCAGCCGCTTCCAGCGTTGCAGCCCCTTTGACGGTCGCCGCGCCTACCCCTTTGGCGTCTTCATGGAAAAGCTGCTCTGCGCCTGAGGTCGCGGCAGGACCCGATCGCTACAGCCTCAAGAAGCGTTGTGGCACTCGTCGCAACGCGCCAGCACCATCAGGCGCTCGACTTCTTCACGGTGATGCACGCAGTTGCTCTTGTGCCATAGCCGGATCAAGGCCATGGTGCCGGCAACAATCAGGCCGAAGATAGAGATCGCGATAAAGGCCGACAGGCCGATCCGCGTCATGCCGGTATAGAGCGCGCCCAGGCCCAGGATGCAAGCCTGTTCATTGAAGTTTTGAACCGCGATGGAGCGGCCAGCGCCCATCAGGTTATGGCCGCGGTGCTGCAGCAAGGCATTCATGGGCACAACCAAGAAGCCGCCGACCAGACCCAGCAGAATCAGGAAAGGCACGGCCACCCAGATATTGGTCACCGCGTTCAGACCCACCACCAACAAGCCCAGCGCGATGCCCAGTGGTATCACCTTGGTGGCCCTGTCCAAGCGCATATACATCGAGGCGGCGACCGCGCCAACCGCGGTACCCAGCGCCACCACACCACCCAAGCTGGAAGCCTGCGTGGTGGTGTAACCCAGCGCAGCCGCGGCCCAGGGGAACACGATGATGCGCATATTGCCCGAGATGCCCCAGAACAGCGTCGTGGTGGCCAGCGAGATTTGACCCAGCTTGTCGGCCCACAGGCGTGAGTTGCAGGAAGCAAAATCGCGCACCAAGGCCAGCGGGCTATGTGCCAGCGGCTGCAATTCCGCTTGCGTACGCGGAATGGCCAGGTTGAACCCTGCCGCGGCCAGATAAAGGATCACCAGGCTTGCAATCGCGGCCTCTGGCCCCGTATCAATGCCGGTATTCACAAAAGGCAGATCGAATCCCAGCAAGATGGGCGCCAAATGCGGCCCGACCAACTGCCCGCCCAGCAAGATGCCCAGGATGATGGAGGCAATGGTCAAACCCTCGATCCAGCCATTCGCCTTGACCAATTGAGACGGCGGCAGCAACTCGGTCAGGATGCCGTATTTGGCCGGCGAATATGCGGCGGCACCCAAACCGACGATCGCGTAGGACAAGAGCGGATGCGCGCCGAACATCATCATCAGGCAACCGATGATCTTGATCAGATTGGCGTAGAACATCACCTTGCCCTTGGGCACGGCGTCGGCAAACGCGCCGACAAAGGGCGCCAAAATCACATAGAAAAGCGCAAAAATCGGCCCCAGCGCAGGCACTTGCCAAGCCGGTGCGCCAGTATTTCTGAGCAGCTCGATGGCGCCGACCAGCAACGCGTTATCAGCCAGCGAGCTGAAAAACTGCGCTGACATGATGGTGGAAAAGCCTTTTTTCATGAACCTATTTTGTACTGCTTGGTACTGCTGTGAAGGCGCAAGCGCGGCCTACACAAGCCGCCATAACGGGCTCGGCAAATCTGCTGCTGCGCCGGGTTTATAGCACGCGCCTCGTTCTAGGGGGGTGGGGGAGCCGCCAAAGCGCAGCGCGGCCAATGCCACAATTCGACCATGCCGCGTCCTATTGAAGCCCTCATCCACGTCCCCGCCCTGGCCCACAACCTTGCCCGCGCGCGCGCTTGCGCGCCGGATGCAATGGTCTGGGCGGTCGTCAAAGCCAACGCCTATGGCCATGGCATCGCCAATGCCTACGAGGGCCTGCGGGCCGCCGATGGCTTCGCGCTGCTTGATCTGGACGAGGCGCAGCAGCTGCGCGCGCTCGGCTGGCGCGGCCCGATTCTGTTGCTGGAAGGCGCCTTCGAGACCCGCGATCTGGAACTGTGTTCGCGTCTGAAGCTCTGGCACGCGGTGCATTGCGAGGAGCAGATCGACTGGCTGGCAATGCACAAGACGCATGAGCCACACCGGGTCTTCCTGAAGCTCAATAGCGGCATGAACCGCCTGGGCTTCAGCCCGACCGCTTTCCGCGCCGCCTGGACGCGCTTGAACGCCTTGCCGCAGGTGGACGAGATTTCGCTGATGACGCATTTCTCCGATGCCGACGCGCTGCGTTTCGGCATCGACGGCATTCAGCACCAGCTCGACGTGTTCGAGGCCGTCTGCGCAGACCTGCCCGGCGAGCGCTCGCTCAGCAATAGCGCCGCCACCTTGCGACACAGCCAGCGTGTGCACAGCGACTGGGTGCGCGCGGGCATCATGAGCTATGGCGGCGTGCCCGATTACCCCGAACATGGCCCCGAGCATTGGGATCTGCTGCCCGCCATGACGCTGCGCTCCAAGATCATTGGCGTGCAGCATTTGCAGGCTGGCGACACGGTCGGCTATGGCAGCAGCTTCACCGCTGAAAAGCCCATGCGCATCGGCACGGTCGCCTGCGGCTATGCTGACGGTTACCCCCGCCATGTGCCCAGCGGTTCGCCCGTACTGGTGAACGGCCAGCGCACGACGACGGTCGGCCGGGTCTCGATGGACATGCTGGCGGTCGACCTCAGCGCCTTGCCCAACGCCGGCTTCGGCAGCGAGGTCACTTTATGGGGCCAAGGCCCCAAGGGTCAGGTCTTGCCGATCGATGAGGTCGCCAAGGCGGCCGGCACGATTGGCTATGAGTTGATGTGTGCGCTGGCCAAGCGCGTGCCGGTCACCGTTCAACATTTAGAGTGATGCCGTGAACCTGCACTGGACGCCGGCCGATTGGGAGCTGGACTTCAGCTTCATACGCGCCAGCGGCCCCGGCGGGCAAAACGTCAACAAGGTCAAATAGAATACACCAATGGGTGATTTCAACGGCAAGGCGTACAGCTATGTAAGGTTCAGCACTCCTGATCAGGCAAGAGGGCGGAGCAAAGAACGACAGCAGAAGGACTGCGCCGCGTACTGTGCGAGGAATAATCTTCGCCTTGCTACGGACCCGGAATACACTTTCCTGGATGCCGGTCGATCGGCTTGGAAGGGCGATCATCTGAGCGACAACGGTCAGTTAGCTCGCTTCCTTCGCTTGGTGGAAGACGGCACGATTGAGCGCGGTTCAACTTTGATTGTCGAGTCACTGGACCGGCTGGATCGTGGCGCGATTGGCCAAGCAATGACCCGATTTTTGGCACTTCTCAGTGCAGGCATTCGGGTTGTCACACTCAAGGACGAGCGGGTCTACGTCGATGGCAGTTGCGAAGACCTGATCTTTAGCATCTTCATTTTCGCCCGTGCGAACGATGAGAGCAGCCAAAAGGCGAGGCGGCTGAAAGATGTGTTCGATGAAAAGCGACGCAAGGCCACAGAGGGTCTAAAGCCAATGGGCAATGTGGCCCCCAATTGGTTAAAACTGAAGGGCGACGGTTCCGGGTACGAACTCGTGCAGGACATGGTGCAAGTCGTCGAGCGCATCTTTCAACTCACTATCAACGGACACGGCAAAAACAGTATTGCGAAGTTGTTGAACGCTGATAAGTGCCCGACCTTGTCGAAGCGCAAAGATGTCAAGGGCTGGGGCACGAGCGCCGTACATCACGTCGTCATGAATCGCGCCGTGCTTGGCGAATGGCAGCCTATGACCAGGACGGATGACCCGACGCGCAAGAAGCGCACGGAAATTGGCGGCGTCATTGAAGGCTACTTTCCCCAGATCATTCCCGAGGACGTTTTCCAACGCGCCCAGATCGCCATCGAAGGCCGACGAACTGCTAGGGCAACGAAGCAGTCCGTCAAGTTCAATGTCTGGCAAGGTGTCGCGAAGTGCCTTCACTGCGGCAGCGCTATGCACATGGTCAACAAAGGTAGGCCGCCAAAAGGTCTGACCTATATTGAGTGTTCCATTGGGCGGAAGGGCCTCTGCGAGTCCCATAAGCTGATTCGCTTGGACCACTCAGAACAGGTCTTTCGGCTCATGCTGGCGCACTTGGACATGCGAGCGCTTGTCATGGAATCGGCAGCGAAGCTGACCAAGGAGTTGCAGGCCACGGAAGGCCGGTTGCTTGAGAAGCGCAAGAGCCTGAAAACATTCGCTGAGCTTATGGACGATCCGGGCTCACGGTCAAGAACGCTCGCAGTAAAAATAGCCAGCACCGAGACGGATGTTGCCGAGCTTGAAAGTGAGCGGGATCGGCTGTCAGGCGAGCTTGCTGCCGAAGACTCGATCAGCTTCGACACCTTCATGGCTCGACTGAATTTAGATGATCGGGACGGGCGGTCACTTGCGAACACATTGCTGAAGCGACATAGCGTGCTGGTGTTCGCAAGCCGGGATGGATTTATCGTCACTGAAGCCGGCCGCGTGAAGTTCGGTCTCGCTTTCAAAGACAAAAAGGCCGGGCACATGAGCATCAGTGCTTGGTATCGCCAGCAGGACACAGACAGCTTGTATGTTGCTGCACAGAAAGCGTTGAGTCACGCGCGCGCCCCCTGGTTCACGCCCCCTCTAGACGCCGGACCGATGGCCTACGTCCGAGAGGAGGCAGCATTTCAAGCGCGCTATGACGCCGTTGCTAGCGAAGGAACCCCGCTGACGGCAGCCGAGGCGGCTGTATTCGACCAGTGGACGGACGATGGCGAGACCGTCGAAGTAGCATGACTGCCAACAAGCTGCCCGCCATTCTTGAGCGCGAAGTCGAATTCACGGCTATACGTGCCCAAGGGCCTGGTGGACAAAACGTCCACAAAGTATCAAGTGCCGTTCACCTTCGCTTCGACATAAGGGCTTCGTCGCTCGCCGATGAGGTGAAGGACAAGTTGCTGAAGCTGTCAGACCAGCGCGTAACGAAGGATGGTGTGATCGTTATCAAGGCGCAGACCACCAGAAGTCAAGAGCAAAACCGGGCGGAAGCCCTGGAGCGCTTGAACGAGATGATCGCGGAAGCTGCCCATATCAAGCGGGTGCGTAGACCCACAAAGCCAACATTCGGGTCAAAACAGCGGCGGTTGCAGGGTAAAGCTCTACGGTCCGGCGTCAAGGCACACAGAGGCCGGGTATCCGAGTGAGCACCGCTAGCGAAACGGTGATCGCCCCGACGATGTCTTAAGCTGTCGGATGCCCTAAAAATTGAACCAAAAAAAATTGACGGGCATGGGCGAAAGCACATTCTGGATACGGAAAATCGTCGCAGTTGCGAAGTGGCGGCTTGACCAAATGCGCTACGCACCATCTTTAGAGTCAAGCGCTACGAAATATCTGCACTTCAGCAGTCAGGTTGCAGCGTACCGCTTCACCGTGGCTGAAGAAAGTTGGAAGTGGATTGCCGTTTGGGCGATGCTGGCGTCGTTAGCCTGCCGCCAAGCTTTTACAGCGTCAGCATTGGCTTTCATAGGCCGTCCTAGTGACACTTTGCCCCTGTGGGTGCGGCCGGTAGCGGCAAGAGCTACACGAGCCGTTTGGCGGCCTTGTGCAGTGCGTTCGATGATGCGCTTGCGCTCCATGTCCGCAACTTGAGCAAGAACCGCCAATATCAATTCGCCTACACCCTTGGCGATCAATCCCAATCCATGCACCTCAACAGCAATGCCACGGTCAAGCAGACGGCGCACAGTGGCTTGCACGTCTAAGGCATCACGGCCTAAGCGGTCAACGGCGTACACACATACGGTATCGCCTTCACGGGCATACGTCAGCAGGGCTGCGAACCCGGGCCGTTCAGCAGCGGGCGTAGCCCCTGATACACCCTCATCGCTGAATTCCTTAGTGAAGCTACCGCCAAGGGCACCCCGTTGGGCCTGGATGCTCTGCTCTGACGTGGAGACTCTGAAGTAGGCGATGCGCGTGGACATGACGACCCCTGATTGGCTCATAAGATACGAATTATTATGATCTAGGATCATAATTCAAGCAAGATATCTTTTGAGCTAATTTGGCGGCCCGGTCCAGGCCCGGCTCAGAACTTAGAACTTATGTGCTTGTAGAAGACGAAGGGCAGAGGCGATCCCTTGTTCGTTGCCTCTACTTCTTCCGCTTCCCCGAAGAAAGTTTCGAAGCTGGCTTTTTCAGCGAGGCCTTGACAACTTGCTGATTGGTAAAGTCATATTTTAGTGCAAAGGCAAATTCGGTATTTGGCATTGCAGGACGCGGAGCAATGGGCAAATCTCTCGAAAAGAAGTGCGTGGCTTCGCCGTACTCCTTGCCCGATACACAATTCAAGCTTCGATGGTGTACGTCGTGGCCTCTGCCCAGCTTGGAAGCCCAATCTCCAGACGGCAGGAGAAACGCTGCATGAGTGGGTTTGCTATTCAACGTGAATAGAGCAACCTTTTCCTTACCTTGCTCGAAGTGGCTGTCCGTACAGGGAGCAAATCCTTTGGTGGCAAACGCCGCCACAAAGGCATCAACGCTTTCGACGCGCTCAATTCCTTCAGGCCAGTGACCGTCACTGTCCGGCCACCAAAATTCAAGGTGCTCCCCCATCGCCCACGCGATGCAGTTGTATTGCCGATCCTTGTCAGAAGTTATATTTATATCGCCGACAACTGCGCGTTCAAAATCCTGGCGCACTGTGGCCTCGATGGTCAAGGCTCCTCCCTGCATGCTTATTTTTCCTTTTTCTCCCACCATTCCAGCCAAGCTTGCGTCATTTGGGCCAAGCGCCCCCGAGAAGCTTCTGGGACTGGGTCATCTCCGGTAAGTGCACGTAGAGCCCAAAACCACCAATCCGGTGACTTCTTCATCTCAGCAATAATCAAAGGAACAGCGTCTGGGCCCATTCCGATGATTCGCTGATAAGCGGGGTGCATCGCCATTTCGGTCGGACTAGAAACATTCATAACGGCGTTGCGCCATTGCAATGCTAGTGTGTCGAAGACCTGTTTCAGCGGATGTTCGGGCACCGAAGTGGCTGCCGCAAGATTCTTCTCTGGAGAAATAATCACCAGTCGCTTAGAAGATGCCTTGGACGAAAGGCTCTTTCGTTTTTCGTGCTCAACGATCTTCGGACGCGAAAAATCAACGAATGCTGACCGGACTTGGACCTTGCTTGCCCTTCTCGGCGTACTGTAGGAATCGTATGAAACATGCATAATGAAATCCCTCTCAAGAAACCTTAACTTGCTCTATGCCAGCTTTACCAATAAGCATAGACAAGGCTTGCTCTTTTGATATTGCTCGCTCGATAGTTTTCTGAAGAATTTTTAAATCTTCCGAATCAAGCGCAACTGAAAACTCGCCATCGGTCCCAGTATGGGTGATCTTCAATGTGTGATATACGACAGCCGCTTCGATGTCCATTCCACCATCGACTTTGAAAACCGGCCTGATGTCAGAATAGACTTGAGACCCAGTAAAAACCAAGTCGTGACTATTCATCAACCGCAGAGCTTTTGCTTTAAGCCTAGTAACTGGGTTGTCGAGAATAGACAGTGCATTGGCGCTAAGCTTCTTTAATGCTGCTGCAGATAAAGGTCCCTCCTGCGCGGAGTTGGCCGCCTGGCGTGCTGATGCAGCAAGGCCATTTGCTGCCTCATCTGCATCGGCAACCTTTGGTAATACTTCAAAAGCAAATGGAATGATGAAATCACAGATCTGAAGCGCGGTATCTGTACTGATATTCTTGAATTCCTGAGCCATCACTAGGTCATACGTCTCAGACGGTGACATAAGACTTTCTAGATTTTTTGCTAGAAAATCAGATAGTTCTTTTGCGCCTCTTGCACTCAGCTTGGCAACCTCCCGAAGCACCTTAAGCGCCTTGGGCGTTACATTGTAAATTTGCACGAACTCACTCCAATCTCGGGGGGGCTAAAGCGTTGGGGGCTTGACCACGCAGAGACGCGAGGGCCGCTGGCCTCGTCGGGCAAGCAAACAGCGTGCCGTTTGAGACGCGAACACACCAAAGCGCCCAGAAGATCGAGAAGACAGTCGCAAAGTAAGAAAATTCATTAAAAATCAATGACTTACGAATTTTTAGACTGATTGATCATGTTCCCTGCGCTCGTAATGTACTTCAAGCAGTACGGATTCGCATCACTTTGCAAAATGGTTGACACTGGAAGTGTGAAATGAGTCTGCCTCTTCGCTCATTCGTAGAAACCCGATGGATAGTTCTTCCGCGCCAGGAAACTACGGCGCTGAATTTAGCTTCTTGCCGCGAATTGGCGGTGCAAATGCACAAGCGTTTGTGGGCTGCGCGATGCCCGTAAGGATTAAGTTCATCAGGCGGACACTGGAATCTAAATTTAGTGCTGCTGATCTGCACATCTACGCCAGTCGAGATTGGCGCGGCGAGCACAGAGGTGGAACGACTGCATGCGCCTAGTGCATGAAGCACTTGGCCTTACGTTGTGCCGCCGTCTTTGCGTGATGGCACGGCTCGCAAAGAGCTTCGAGTCCAGAAGCTTTGCAGAACATCCTTTCCCTGTATGCCCGTACGTGTTCGATGGCCACAGATTCGAGGGAGCCAACGGGATTGATGTGGTTGGCCTCGATTTCATCCCGGCGGAACAACTCTTCACAACAAGCGCAGCGGATCAACGTCTTCCATCGCCCATCCGATAGCTGAAGACGTTCAGCCTGACGCTGGACGGCCTTGTGCTTCTGGGGGTCGCTCATCCACTTGTGGCGCGCCTTGTCGATGATATGTTGCTTCTCTGAGCGGGGTCGCTTGTACATGTCCGTCCTCCTGTGTGCCTATGTTTTGGACGGACTATCCCTATCCCTACTCACTTTTCGTAGCTCTAGGCAATGTTGATTTGCCGTCTTTAAGCCCGTAGAGGTGGTTAGGTTGGGTGCGCCCGTCTCGGTTGGGGTGTGCGCTTTCGATGCTTACGGCTTGAGGGGGCGGCTCTCAGCCGCGCATGCCTCTGTCCGTTCGCTAACCGCCGGGCCTTGCCATTCGTTGCCCGGACCCCTTTTTCCACATGCGCCCGAACGATTCCGCTCATCGATCCTTTGATGAGTCAGCACCAGCGCGCCTAGAGTCGGCTGTGGGGGGGTTAATGTTTCCATTGCAGAAACAACAAAGGCCCCGCAGGGCCTTGTCAATACAGATTTTTTAACTGAATGAGCTAGTAGCCCGTTTGTTTACCGATCAGAGCACTCCGAAAAGCCGCTGACACTGTGCGCGCGTCAGGACATTTTCATAAAGCAGTCGAAGGGTATGGACATAGAAATGTCCTGTCCCGGCTCGGATACGAGCAAGGACACCAGCGACAGCCTCAACCGTCCACTCTGCCCCAGTTGGTGAGGGCGAGCCGCTGGACGCCAGCGCCGTGCGCAACTGGATTCGGCTGTAGCCAGCCTCAAGACCGCATATGAGGATTTGAATGATCCGCCAATAGTAGGTTGGGGAATGGCGAGTGCGAGGGTTGAACTTGATGATGCCTCCTATAGAACGTTAGGCCAAAAACGAAAAGGGCCGAAGTTAACTCGGCCCTGCGTTGACGGTGGGGAATATGCTTACCACACCATTGATGGTTATTTCTAATAGTGTACTATATTGAAGGGTCTTTGTCAAGGGCCTACACGGTCTGAATTTAGGTAGTGGGCCCATGCCCCCTATATACCCAATGTTTTTTGATTCCATTGTTCTCCGTAGCGGAAACCGCTGCTTAGCAAACCGACGCAACCGATCTCCCACTCGCATCGCAACACCTGGGTGCCAGAACTTTTTAGGGTAAATTTGGTGTATTCAGACAAAACGTCAACAAGGTGTCCAGCGCCGTTCACCTGCGTTTTGACATTGCCCGCTCGACGCTGCCGCCCATCATCAAAGAGCGGCTGTTGGCGCTGTCAGACCAGCGCATCACGAACGAAGGCGTGATCGTCATCAAGGCGCAGGAGACGCGCAGCCAGGAGCAAAACCGCGCCGATGCGGTGGCGCGGCTGATCGAGATGGTGCAGGGTGTCGCTCACACGCCCAAAGCCCGCCGCGCGACCAAGCCGACCTATGGCTCCAAAATGCGCCGACTGGAAGGCAAGGCGCAGCGCAGCGGCATCAAGGCGGGGCGCGGCCGGGTGACAGAGTAGGCTCGCCAACAAGGCTGAAATCAGAGTTAGCATGCTTGCCACTGGCCGCCACCCAAACCGGACTGAGGCGCCACCTCGATGACGGGTTCCATGGCATCTTTGTTCAAGGCATTTCGTGAGCAGTCGCTGGCGCGGCAGTTGCTGATACAGCTCAGTCTGTTGGTGGCCATGATGATGCTGGTGCTGTCCGGCATGGCCTATTGGCTGGTCGGCCGGCTCGCCAATGCAAGCCTGCCTGCGCTGATGCAGCACAGTGTGGCCCTTCTCGCCGCCCAGCAAGAGGCAGGTTTTTTGCAGGCGCAGGCGAGCGTCAAGCGGCTCAGCCAGGAATGGCAGCGTCGCATTGACTTGCCGACCGAGGCCGACATCGAGCGCCGCTTTGCCGAGCTGTTCGAGCGCCAAGCCGATGGGCTCTGGCGCCTCAAGCCGGTCTGGATAGACACGCAGCGCGCGCCGACTTTCTATCTGCAGCATGGCGAGCATGGGCCCGACGCCTCGGTGCGCCGCCGCGCCGTGGTCAGCCATGCGCTGCTGAGCGAACAAGGCCCGGCCTTGGTGCCGCCCTTTTTCTCTGTCTACACCGACTTTGTCGAGAAGGGCCTGATGGTCTTCTCGCTGGGCATTGACTGGGGCAAGAGCGCGACTCCGGCCAGCGATAACTTCAACTACCCGACGATGACCGGCTCCGACCCGCTGCGCAATCCGCGCCGCGAGACCTTCTGGACGCCGGTCTACTTTGATGCCGAGGCCAAGGCCTGGATGGTGTCGGTGATACAACCGCTGGACTGGCGCGGCGCCTGGGTCGGCACCATCGGGCATGACATCACCATCGCCAGCATGTTGCAGCAGATCGCCGAGACCAAGGCGGTGCTCGACGCCACGCCGATGATCATCAGCCGCGACGGCCATCTGATTGCCCACCCCGAGCTGCGCCAGCGGATCGCGCAGGCCGAGGGCCAGCTGGCGCTGCAGACCTTGAATGACCCCTTGCTGAACAGCGTCCACGCGCTCTTGCTGGCGCCCGACAAGCAGCAGCGCAGCGCCCGTACCGCAGACGGCCGCCATCTGGTCGTCTGGGCTCCGATTGGCGGGCCCGACTGGTGGTCGGTGCAGGTCTTGCCGCAAGCCTCGGTAGACAAATTGCTGGGTCAGCTGGTCGGCGGCATGTTGGCGGTTGGCCTGGCTTGTCTGGCCCTGACCCTGATGTTGCTGCGCAGCGCCATACGCCAGCGCTTGCAGCGCCCGCTGAATGCCATCACCGCCTCGACCGAGGCGCTGGCGGCCAGAGTCATACGCGGCGAGGAACCGCAAGCGCTGCCACCCCAGGCCTCGCGTGATCTGCGGCGGCTGAACCTTGCTTTCGACAGCATGGCCACCGAGTTGGCCGGCCACCGCCGCCAGGAGCAGGCTGCAGCGGCCGCCTTGGAGGGCGAAGTCGCCGAGCGACGCCACGCCGAGGAGGAAGTGCGGCTACTCAATCTGTCGCTGGAGGCCCGCGTACGCGAGCGCAGCGAGGCACTGCAGCGAACGCAAGACGAATTGATACAGCGTGAAACCCTGGCCAGCTTGGGCTCGCTGGTCGCCGGCGTCTCGCATGAGTTGAATACGCCAATTGGCAACGCCTTGATCGCCGCAGACACCGCCTTCAGCGCCGTCGCCCAGTTGCAGCGGCAGATCTCCTCAGGCGCGGTGCGGCGCAGCGAAATGGAGAGTGCCTTGCTGATGGCCTACCGCTCCTTGGACCTGTGCTTGGGCAATCTGCGCCGCAGCGCCGGGCTGGTGCAGGACTTCAAGCAAGTCGCAGTCGACCGGGCCAGCTTGCAACGGCGCCGATTCAGCCTCAAGCATGTGTGCGAGGAAGTGGTGCATTTGCTGCATTTCGCGCTCAAGCCGCAACAGCATCAGGTCCGCATCGAGCTGCCCGAGGAGATCAGCCTGGAGAGCTACCCCGGGACCTTCGGCCAGGTGCTGACCAATCTGATCCAGAACGCCGTCTTGCATGGCTTTGAGGGACGCAGCGGCGGACATATCGCCATCACGCTGCTGAGCTCAGACGCACAAGCGCTGGTGATCAGCGTGCAAGACGATGGCCGAGGTATTCCGGCCGAACATCTGGACCAGGTCTTCAAACCCTTTTTCACCACAAGTCTGGGCAAGGGCGGTAGCGGCCTTGGCCTGCATCTGGTCTACAGCATGGTGCGCAATGTGCTGGGCGGCCAGGTTGAGTTGCGCAGCGTTGTTGGCGAAGGCACATGCATCACGCTCACCCTGCCGACACAAGCCCCGGCCAGCCACGACTGAGACGTTGAATTAGGTATATACCCTAGTGTTTGGCAACTCGGCCGGGGCGAATTGCAGTTCGTCGCAAGTCGCTGCGCAAGCTGAAGATCAAGCGGCAGACTACGCATCATGGCGTTCAAGCCAGACTTCAGTCCAGGAGCACCGCATGTCACTCAGCCACGAATTCGAACGACTCGCCGATCTGCACAGCGCCGGCCAACTCTCCGATGATGAATTCAGCCGCGCCAAGGCCAGGCTGCTGGACGGGCAGGCCAACGAAGGCGGCAGCGCAGCGGGCAACTCAGCTGGCAACGCAGCTGGCATGAGCAACGAGTCTCGGCGCCCGGCGCAAGGCACAGGCCTGGGCCATGCGATCAACGGCCTGAAGCGCAGCCGCGATGAGCGCTGGCTGGGCGGCGTTTGCGGGGGTTTGAGCCAGATCAGCGGCCTGGCCGCCTGGATCTGGCGCCTGATATTCATTGCCTCTATTCCCTGCCACGGGATTGGCTTGATCGCTTACCTGATCCTGTGGGTCTTGGTGCCTGAAGAGCGCGACGAGCCCTTGCGGCTGAACTGAGGCCTGACTTTTCAGCGCCGCTTGGTCGCCATGTAAATACTGACTAAGCACAGCGCCATGCCGCTGACGGACAAAAACGTCGGCACCCAGCCTTCTAGTGCGGCCGAGATCACCAATGCGATGACCGGGATCACCACCCCGGTCAGAGCGGCGCGGGCCGGCCCCTGCAACTGGGCCAGCTTGAAATACAAGACAAAGGCGGTGACGGAGCCGAACACCGACAGATAGAGCAAGCTCAAGACATAGGGCGCATGCCAATCGAAGTGCAGGCCTTGGCCGCTCAGCAGTGACATCAAAATCAGAAAGACCGCGCCATAGCCCATGCTCCAGGCCAGCACGGGCACCAGCGCCAGCCCGCGCCTTGTCAGCGTGAGCGTCAGCACATTGCCAATGCAGGCGGCCAAGACGGCCAACAGCCCCAGGCCCAAACCCAGCGCTGCACTGGGTCGTGCGCCAGTTTCGGCAATCTCCGGCCAAAAAATCATCACCACGCCAAGCACGCCGCCGCTGGCCGAAACCAAGAAGCGCCGCGTCACCGATTGGCCGAAAAAGAGCCGCCCGGACAAGGCGTTGCCAAACACCATCAGGCAAAACAAAACCGCCACCAAGCCGGTCGGGATATGCCGCTCAGCCTCGTAGACGGAGTAATAGTTGCCGCTGTACTGAACGATGCCGGTGGCCAACATCAGCCCATGGGCCGAGCGCGGCATACGCAAGGACTCGCCGCGCAGCCGCGCCAGGCCGACCAGCAAGAGTGCCGCGATCGCAAAACGCCAAGCCACCGAGTTGAGCACCGGCACGCCACTTGCCAGTTGATAGAGGATCACATGCCAGGTGCTGGCCCAGATCAGCGTCGGGCCCCAGAACAGGGTGCGGGTTGAGAGGTTCACGGAGATTCCTGCGCCCACACTGGAGCCGATATTGAAGCAAGGCGCCTTGTAACATGTTCCAAACGTATCGACATGGCCACAAGCTGTGCATCAGAGGAGGATCTATGTCCGTCAACCCATCGATTTACCGCAGCGAGCGTCGCTGGATGCAATTGACCCGCGAGAAACTGCGCCGCGAGCGCTTCTTGCGTTGCCATGTCGCCTTGATTGCGGTTTGTACGCTAGCCGCCCTGTTGCTGGGTGGTGCGCTGCTTCGTTGGGTAGGCGTTGAGGCCCTGGCATGGCGTTACGCCTTGCTCCTGCCGATGACTTACCTGGTCTATTTAGGGCTTTTGCGCCTTTGGGCAAGCTACCTGCTTCACCGCGACAAGGATGCTTATGACGGCGCGGATATTGCTGCAGATATATTGCTGCAATCACGGGATGGCTGCGCGCCGCGCAGCTCTTTTGAGTCCGGCGGCGGCGGTGACTTTGGCGGCGGAGGGGCCAGTGCTGATTTCAGCGCTGATTTCAAGGATGTGGCCGCTGACAGCACAGGAGAGTTCGCCAATGGCGCGGCCAAGCTAGGTGGAGAGGTGCTCGGCGGCTTGGACGAGGGTGCCGTCGTCGTCGTACCTTTGGCAGCCATGCTGGCCATCTTCGCCTTGCTGGCCGGCTTGTTGAGCGCAGCAGTCTTGATGCTGTTTGGTGTCGAGGTCTTGCTGCTCGTGTGCGTCGAAGTGGCGTTGTCGGCCTGGATGGGCGGCTTGGCTTACCGCCAGCAACGCGAAGGATGGCTGGGCCGGGCTTTCGGCCACACTTGGCGCGGCGCATTGGCGGTCATGCTCTTGGGGCTGGCGCTGGGCGCCGCCATCGACCGCTTCCTGCCTGCCGCCGATTCGCTGCCGGAGGCGTTGATGATCTTGCACGGCAAGACATAGAGAAGCGCTGCACAAATCGGCGCGAGGCCGGGTAGTGCGGATCGGCCTGATTTATGCAGAGCTTCCCTAGGACACTCGGTCAACGCTTTCTCATCGCTGGCGCAATCAAAACACGCCCATCAAGCGCTGCGCTTGAAGCTGGCCAGCAAGGCGCCGGCCGCGATGAAGAGCGTGCCGAAGGTCCGGTTCATGATTTTGATGTGATGGCTGGAGCGCAGTGCTGACAAGACTCGCGCGGCCAGCGCGGTATAGCCGGCCATCACCACCATATCGGTAAACGCCAAGGTCGCAGCGATCACCAGGTACTGCTGCGTCAAGTTGCCCTGCAGGTTCAAAAATTGCGGTACCACGGCCAATAGAAACACCGTACCCTTGGGGTTGACCGCATTGATGCCCCAACCGCGCAGCACCAACTGGCGGCGGGTGACTTGCGGGCCGTCATTGCTGTCGGCCGCCACCATCGGCGTGGCCGGCGCGCGCCATTGCTGCACACCCAGATAGACCAGGTAGGCAACGCCCAGATACTTGACCAGCGCAAAGCCGAAGCTTGAGGTGGCGATCAAAGCGCCCAGGCCGGCGCCGACCAGAAGGATCTGGGTCAGGATGCCGAGAATCAACCCAAAGGTCGTGAAGTAGCCGCGCCGAAAGCCGTGGTTCAGCCCCGAGCTCATCGCAGCGATGGCGCCGGCGCCGGGCGACAGGCTGATCGCCCAGGAGGCTGCGAAGAAGGCAAGCCAAGTCGAAAATTCCATGATTGATCCTAGTGCTGTGCAGGCAAGGCAAAACGCCGTTGTAGCACGGACGGCTCCGGGCTCGGCCTCAATGCGTAGGATTCAGGCTGTCCAGCCCATGCATGCCGTACAGACCATAGAGCCGCTCACTGGGCACGCGGGCCATCCAACTCTTATCTGCCTCCACGCCGACCACCGCGTACTCGCGCTGGGCGGTGTCATAGCGAATCAGCTGTGATTTGAGTTGGCCGCGGCCATCGGCGAGCGCCATCACCAAGGGACATTGCAGCGTAGCGCCCCGGCGAATCACCACGGCCAGATCCCCATTGGCCAAGCGCAACAACTCACCCGGTGGGTACATGCCGAACTCTTTGATCAGCGAGGCCGCCATGGCGCTGCCGGGTGACTGCTCATAGACCTGGCGCGCTGCCGTCTTGATCTCCAGCGCCGGCCGGCCGACGCGCGAGCTGATCTTGGCCAAAAACACATCCACCAACCGCAAGAGCTGCGCCATCTCGCACACATCGCGCACGCCTTTGGGGTAGCCCTTGCCACCGGGCTGCTCATGATGCTGAGCCACGGCCTGCAGCCATTCCTCGTCGTCGATGCCGGCCATGCGCAAACGCTTGAAGGACTCTGCGGGATGCTGCTGCATTTGCTCCCGCTGCGATTGCGTCAAGCGCCCGCCCATGGCGCAGGCACCTTGCAACTCGATGATGCTGGCATTCATCGTCAAGGCGGCCTTGACCACACGGCGCTGCCTGTCTTCTGACCAAGCCAGGCGGCGCGCCACCATCAGACACAGCGTTGCGACGTACAAGGAATGGGTGAGCCCGTAAAGCCGCAGTTGCAAACCCTCTTGCCGCACGGTCTGGTACAGCGCCACATCGCCGTCTTGCACGGCCAAGGCCATCACCTCGCCGGCCGTCTCGTCACAGCTCGCCATGAAGCTGCGGGCGTCCGGCAGCAATTTCAGCATCGCATCAACAGCCCAGACCGCTTGCGCCCAGCGCGTCGCCAGCGGCGGGGGCTCGGCCGGCACCTTCTCCCCGGCCTGCAAAGCTCGCAACTCGGCCACATCGGCATACATGCCACGCGCCAGCAAGGCGGCCAGCTGTGCGGCACTGATCACGATCTGGCCGCAGGCCAAGAGCAAGCCACCCTCCCCGTCGCGCACATTGAAGGGCAGGCGAGCGCCTATCCTTATTTGCTCCGCGACCAGTTTCAGCAATTGCATGATGGGTGGCCCGGGTGAAAAGGCTGCTCGGGACTAGTTGTTGCCGCCCCCGAATCGTAGCGCCATCACCACTTGATTGCGCAGCGTCTTCAACAGGGTCAGTTCACGCTCACTGATCTGCAAGGTGCCGGCCTCGGCCTTGTCGCCGTAAAAAGCTCCCAGCACCTGGCCGCCGGCCACCATGGGCAAGAGCACAAAAGTGCCGGCCGCTACCTGATTGCGAAACCAGGCCGGCAGGCGCTGTGCGATCACCGGGTCGGCTGTATCGGAGATCAAAGTGTCGGCGCCCTTGCTGCAAAGCAGGCCGAACAGCTCAGATGGTGGCTGCAGCGGGATCTGAAACACTGGCGCCAAGGCCGTGGCGCGCTCGCCCACACCCATGCCACCCTTCAACATCGCCCCGCTACCGTCACGCAGGCAGACCACGACGCGGCGCAAGTTCAAGGCTTCATGCATCTGCCGCATACACAGCTGCAGCAACTGGCCGGCCGGGGCACCGGCCAAGACCAGGCCGCTGAGTTTTTCGAGCGCGTCGGACAGCGATTCGGCCACGGCCGGATTACTGGGTGCGGCCGGGGCCACCGGCCGAGCGGCGGCGGGCTTGGCGGCAGCGGCCGGTGCAGCCGTTGCAGCAGGGGCAGCACCGGCCACTTTGGCAGCCGGTTTGCCGGCCAAGTCGGCCTCCTTGGGCTTCTTGGCCACTGCGGGCGGCGCCACCGGGCCAAAGCCGAGCACCTGGGCCAGGTCGTCCCAAACCTCTTGCACGCCCTTGACTTCCTCGACCAGCGGCTCCGGGTGCAAGCTCAAAGGCACGGCCATTTCGGCGGCGAAACGTTCGACGCAAAGGCGCCGCGCCTCGGCCTTTTCTTCGGCCGTGCCGCTGCTGGGCAGGCCCAGCAACTCGGCTGCCAGCACATTGGCAGCCGTGCAGAGCACGCGTTGATATTCCTCGGGGCTGGCGGCGCGCTCGCTGCTGCTGGGCTGCAGGCGCCGCATGCCGTTGCGCACCGACTCCGGCCAGCCCCATTGCCCGGCCACATCGATGGCGATGTCCTCGATGTCCACGCCCCAATGCTCGCGCGCCAGCTTGTCGCGCGCGTCCATCCATTCCTGCTTGCCGATGGCCAGACCGCGCGCTTGCAACTTCTCCTCGAAACCATGCAAGTCCTCGGGGAAATGCAAGCCCCCCAACATACCGCCCAGGTTTTGGAACAGCGCGGCGAGATAGGCGCCCTCCAGCTGCTTGCTGCGATTGCAAAACTGTTGCGCCAACAGCGCAGCCAGCTGCGCGCGGCCGAATTCCTCGCGCAGGCGGTTGCCATCCGAGCCCTTGGGCAAGCGGTCAAACAGCATCAGCGAATTGGCCATCATGCCGACGGTCTGAAAACCCATCAGCGCCACCGCGCGCTGCAAGCTGGTGATATTGCCGCCGCCGGCCGAGCTGTAGAAGGCCGCGTTGACCAGGCGCAGAAGCTTGGCCGTCATCGCGATGTCCTCCGAGATCGCGCCGCTGAGCGCACGCGCATGGGCGTTCTCGGAGCGCGAGATCTTTTGCATCAAGCGCACCGAATCCTTCATCGAGGCAAAGTCGGCCTGCTTGGCAATTTTTTGCATCAGGCGCTGCAAGCGCGCCGCGCGCTCGGCGGCGGCCT
The DNA here is from genome assembly GCA_963510335.1 of uncultured Roseateles sp. Lineage (GTDB taxonomy): Bacteria > Pseudomonadota > Gammaproteobacteria > Burkholderiales > Burkholderiaceae_C > Paucibacter_A. The sequence goes on along the minus strand of CAUPEV010000002.1, from coordinate 48,782 downwards.
TGTCTTCGGCCTCGCGTTCAGCATCCCGCTGGGCTTGCAGGCGGGCGGCTTCGGCCTCGGCGGCGGCTTTCTCCTCCGCACTGAGCTCGGCGCCAGCCTCGGCCTGAGCAGCCTGCGCCGCCTGGGCGGCCTCCGCAGGCTCCAAGGCTTGGCCAGCCTGCACATCCGATGTTTCTGTAGTCATTCTTAGTGGTCCCTGTTGACGGAGCTAAGACAATCGGCAGTTTCGCGCGAAACCTGAAGCCCGACTTGCGGGGACAATCCCTGCCATGGCCAAAGAAAAGTCGATTTATACCTGCAGCGATTGTGGCGGCGTGAGCCCCAAATGGCTGGGCAAATGCCCGTCCTGTGGCGCCTGGAATACGCTGATCGAGGGCGTTGCCGACACACCCGGTGTCAGCGTGAAAAACAACCGCTATCAAGCCTTGGCCAAGAGCCAGCCGGTCGCCACGCTGAGCGAGATCGAGGCGACCGACTTCGAGCGCACTCCCACCGGCCAAGAGGAGTTGGACCGCGTCCTGGGCGGCGGCATCGTTGCCGGCGGCGTGGTCTTGATCGGCGGCGACCCCGGCATCGGCAAATCCACCCTGCTTTTGCAGGCCATCGATGATTTGTCCCACAAGCTGCCGGTGCTCTATGTGACCGGCGAGGAGTCCGGCGCGCAGATCGCGATGCGCTCGCGCCGCTTGGGCCTGGCCGGTACCAAGGTCCGCGTGCTGGCCGAGATCAGCCTCGAAAAAATCCTCGCCACGCTGGAGGCGGAAAAGCCCGCTTTTTGCGTCATCGATTCGATTCAGACGCTCTATTCCGAACACCTCAGCTCCGCACCCGGCTCGGTGGCCCAGGTGCGCGAATGCGCGGCGCAGTTGACGCGCACAGCCAAGTCGAGCGGCTGCGCCATCGTCTTGGTCGGCCATGTCACCAAGGAAGGAGCGATCGCCGGCCCGCGTGTGCTGGAGCACATCGTCGACACGGTCTTGTACTTCGAGGGCGACACGCATTCGAGCTTCCGGCTGGTGCGGGCGATCAAGAACCGCTTCGGCGCCGTCAACGAGATCGGCGTGTTTGCGATGACCGAAAAAGGGCTGAAAGGCGTCGCCAATCCGAGTGCGATTTTTCTGAGCACGCATGGCGAGCCGGTGCCGGGCTCTTGCGTGCTGGTGACGCTGGAAGGCACGCGGCCACTCTTGGTCGAACTACAGGCGCTGGTCGACAGCGGCGGCCCCAGCCCCAGGCGGCTCTCGGTCGGCCTCGACAAAGACCGCTTGGCGATGCTGTTAGCCGTCCTGCACCGCCATGCTGGCGTGGCCACCAATGATCAAGATGTGTTCATCAATGCGGTTGGCGGCGTGCGCATCAGCGAGCCGGCCGCGGACTTGGCGGTGCTGCTGGCGATTCAGTCTTCGCTGCGTGGCCGCCCACTGCCCAAGGGTTTCATTGCCTTCGGCGAGATCGGCCTGGCCGGCGAGGTGCGGCCGGCGCCGCGCGGTCAGGAGCGGCTGAAGGAAGCCGCCAAGCTGGGGTTCAGCGTCGCCGTGGTGCCCAAAGCCAATGCACCTAAGAAGGCGATCGAGGGGCTGACCGTGCATGCGGTGGAGCGGATTGAGGAAGCGATGGATTTGGCCAGAGGACTATGAAGAATTTTGATTTCGAGCCCCCCTATTACGCGGTCATCTTCACCAGCCAGCGCAGCTCGGTCGAGTTGGGTTATGCGGAAACAGCCGATCGCATGGTCGAGCTGGCCGCTCAGCAAACGGGTTACCTGGGCGTCGAAAGCGCACGCGGCGCCGACGGCTTAGGCATCACCGTCTCCTATTGGCGCAGCCTGCAAGACATCGCCGCCTGGCGCCGCCAGGGTGAGCATGTACAGGCGCGTGATCAAGGCCGCGCCGATTGGTACCTGCACTACGCGCTGCGCATCGCCAAGGTCGAGCGGGCTTACGGCTGGGATGCAGAGGACGGCAGCGCCGATCCGATCTTGTCGCCGCGCGGTTAGCATTCGCCCCCATGAATACATGGATTGGTAGTGCGCTGGCCGTGGTGGCCTTTGTCCTGGGCGGCATTTTGTGGGGCTGGAAGGGCGTGATCCTGGCGCTGAGCGTGGTCGTGTTCTGGCTGCTCTTGCAGTTTGGGCGGCTGATGCGCATCATGCGCGCCGCGTCCGAGGCGCCGGTCGGGCAAATTGACAGCGCGGTGATGCTGGCGAGCAAATTGCAGGTCGGCATGAAGCTGATCGACCTGCTGCCCTTGAGCCGCAGCCTCGGCCGAAAATTGACAGACAGCCCCGAAACCTATGGCTGGATAGACGCCGGCGGCGTGCAGCTAGAGATCGTGCTGAGCAAGGGCAAAGTGCTCAGCTGGGTCTTGGTGAGGCCGGCCGAGCCCGGCGACACCGTCGCCAACTCGACCTTGCCAAACGAGTAAGTTAAGCGGTTTTTAGGCGGCCTTGCGGCGCTTCGCGACAAAGGCTATGGCGGCCAAACCGGCCAGCATCAAGGCGTAGGTTTCGGGTTCAGGAACGGCTGTGACCGGCGTGCCGAAGAAACCGGCATGCGACAGACCCAAGCCACCATTGCTTTGCACGCCGTTGGTGTCATAGGCAATGTTGGCAATACCGCCGGCTATGGTGCTGCCATTGAAGAGGTAAAGGCTGAAACCATTGCCTTGCTTCAAACCCAGCACAAAGCTGCCGGTCAGCGCCTGATCGAAATTGATCATGCCGTCATCACGACTGCCTTCGTTTTGCGCAAAGGGGTTGCCGCCGGCGCCGAAGCTGTCGCTGCTGAAGTAGCTGCTGGTGTCGAGATTGAAGCCGTTCTTGATGGCCGCAAAGATGCCATTGCTGCCGCCCAATTGGTTGTCCATATTGCCCACGTAAGAGCCCAGGCAAGAGACATAGCCTGCACTGGCTAGCGTGCTTGTCGACAGGCTGCAAGCCGGCGCCTGCAGCACCAGCACCGGGTCGGCCGGTTTAGCCCATGCAGGCACTGCGAACCCCGCCATGGCAAGCAGGACGATGGATAGTTTTGTACTCATGGCGGACTCCTGGTAAGTCGTTAAAAAGTGTCGAGGCAAGGGGGACCAATCGATACCTTGAACTATGCCGTTTGCGCGCCGATTTGCTTGCCATTTGGGCCCCTGAACAGGGGATGCAAAGCGTGCAAACTGCGCACTCACGGCCGAAGTCTTCGACCACTGTGAATTGCTTCACACCCGCCCGCTAGCGCCCGGTGAGCCCGTTAGAATCGACCGCTTGTGAGATTCAGCGCAAAGACAAAAGGGCAAGCTCATGTCACTGGACGACCGCGACGGCAAAATTTGGATGGACGGCGAATTGGTGGAATGGCGTGACGCCAAAATCCATGTGCTGAGCCATACCCTGCATTACGGCTGCGGAGCCTTTGAGGGCGTGCGCGCCTACAAGACCGACAAGGGCCCGGCGATCTTCCGCCTGCAAGAGCACAGCCGGCGCTTGTTCGACAGCGCCAAGATTTTGCGCATGAAGATCCCCTTCACCCAAGAACAGGTCGAAGAAGCACAGCGCCAGGTGGTGCGCGAAAACAAGCTGGAGAGCTGCTATTTGCGCCCACTGGTCTGGATCGGCTCAGAAAAACTCGGCATCAGCCCCAAGGGCAACAAGATTCACCTGATGGTGGCCGCGTGGGCCTGGGGCGCCTATCTCGGCGAAGACGGCATGAAGCGCGGCATCCGCGTCAAGACCAGCAGCTACACCCGCCACCATGTCAACATCACGATGACGCAGGCCAAGGCCGTCAGCAATTACACCAACTCGATCCTGGCCAATATGGAAGCGACCGAGGACGGCTATGACGAAGCGATGTTGCTCGACGCCTCGGGCTTTGTCTCCGAGGGCGCCGGAGAGAACCTGTTCGTGATCAAGAACGGCGTTGTCTACACGCCCGATCTGTCGGCAGGCGCCTTGAACGGCATCACCCGCAACACGATCTTCCACATCTGCGAAGACTTGGGTCTCAAGCTGGTGGAAAAGCGCATCACGCGCGACGAGGTCTATATCTGCGACGAAGCCTTCTTCACCGGCACCGCCGCCGAAGTGACTCCGATCCGCGAGTTGGACCGCATCGAACTCGGCACCGGCAATTACGTCGGCAGCAGGGGTCCCATCACCGAAAAAATCCAAGCCGCGTTCTTTGACATCGTCAACGGCCGCAATCCGAAATATGCGCATTGGCTCAGCCCAGTCTGAGGCCTTGTGGGTCAGACCGCCCGCGCGAAGCGAGTAGCTCTGACGCCAACTGATTAGAAGGAAACCCCATCGTGAGCAATAGCACCGACAAATCCATCGTTGAAGTTACCGCCGCCGACGTCCAAGGCCCCGGCGTAGTCGCTTGCCCGAATCCAAAGATGGCGCTATGGAGCAGCCACCCCAAGGTCTTCATCGACCTCAGCCATGACGGCCAAGGCAAGTGCCCGTATTGCGGCACCGTCTACAAGCTCAAGGCCGGCGAACAACTGCACAGCCACCACTGACCACCATGCAACACCCCAAAGTGCCGGCCGCCGCGCTGCTTGCCTCGCCCGAGGACACCGAAGCGCAGTTTTACGAAGCGCTGCAGCAGGCCGACTTGAGCCGCTTGATGGCTGTCTGGTCGGACGAGGAGGAAGTCTCCTGCGTACACCCAGGTGGCCCGCGCGTGGTCGGTCTGGGTGCGATCCGGGCGGCCTTCGAAGTGGTGTTCGCCCAAGGCGCGATTTCGGTGCATCCGGAGCGGGTGCGGCGCGTGCAGACGAATGAATGCGCGATCCACCAAGTGCTGGAGCGGGTCGTGGTTGAAGGCAGTGGCGGGCAGCAAAGCGCCTGGGTCATCGCCACCAATGTCTACCTGAAAACGGCGCAAGGCTGGCGCATGGTCGTGCACCATGCCAGCCCCGGCACCGCGCATGACATCCAGGAAGTCATCGAAGAGCCGGCCACCCTGCATTGAAACCCTCGACCATGCAGTACCAAGCCCCTCGCTGGTTGCCGGGCGGCCAGGCGCAGACCATCTGGCCGGCCCTGTTTGCGCGCCACAACGGTGGGCCTGCGCTGAGCTTCAGGCGCGAGCGCTGGGACACGCCCGACGGCGATTTCGTTGACGTTGACTGGCTGGACGGCCCCCCAACGCCGCCGAGTATGGCGCCTGATTCCCGAGGGGGTGCTGAGCCGATCTTGGGGCGGCCAATCGAAGGGCTTGGCCTGCCCAATGAGGCAGCGGGGCGCCCATTGCTGGTGCTCTTCCACGGCCTTGAGGGCAGCTCGCAAAGCCATTCCTCGCAGGCCTTCGCCACCGTCGCGCGTTCGCGCGGTTGGGCGTTCGCGATGCCGCATTTCCGCGGCTGCTCGGGCGAGCTGAATCTGGCGCCGCGCGCCTATCACTCCGGTGACTTTGAAGAAGTGGGCTGGATGTTGGCGCGCTTCAAGGCCATGCATGACGGCCCGGTCTTGGCGGCCGGCGTTTCGCTGGGCGGCAATGCCTTGCTGCGCTGGGCCGAGGAGCATGGGCAGAGTGCGGCCGCCACGACGCGTGCGGTCTGCTCGATTTGCTCACCGCTTGATTTGGCCGCCGCCGGCCACGCCATTGGCCAAGGTTTCAACCGGCTCGTCTACACCCGCATGTTCTTGCGCACCATGGTGCCCAAGGCGCTGCGCAAACTGCAACAGCACCCGGGCCTGTTCGATGGCGAACGGCTGCGAACAGCCAGCAATCTGTACGAATTCGACAATCTGTTCACCGCGCCGCTGCATGGTTTTCTCAGCACCGAAGACTATTGGGCGCGCGCCTCGGCCAAGCCGCATCTGAAGCGCATCCGCATTCCGGCCTTGGTATTGAATGCACGCAATGACCCCTTTGTGCCGGCCGCCAGCCTGCCCCGTCAGCAAGATGCCGGGCCCTATGTGACGCTGTGGCAGCCGGCGCATGGCGGCCATGTGGGCTTTGCCGAGGGACGGCCGCCCGGCCATGTCTTCGGCATGCCTGAGCAGGTCTGTGACTGGCTCGCGCGAGCGCTCTAGCCATGGACGCGATCGTCGCAGCAGCGCTGAAAAAATGGCCCAATGTGCCGCATTGCTACGGCTGGCTGGCGCTGGACGCTCGCGGTGACTGGTATATGCGCGACGAGCGCATTCAGGCCGCCGGGCCGTTTCCGCAAGTCAAGGGTAGCCGCGTCACGCATGAAAAGCTGCGCCAGTTCATTGAGCGCAATTACGCGGCGGACGAGTCGGGCTGTTGGTTTTTCCAAAACGGGCCGCAGCGCGTGTATCTGCAACTCGAAGCTGCGCCTTGGGTATTCAGGCTGGACGAGGCTGCGCTGAAGGATGGTTTGGCTCACACCCACACCGGCCTGAGCAGCCAAGTTTCAGCCACTTGGCTGGACGAGCATGACCGCCTCTTTCTCAGCACACCCTTAGGCCTGGGCTTGGTGCACAGCATGGACATGGACTGGGCAGCGCAGGCGGTAGAAGCCGGCATCTGGTCACCCGTCGTCTGCACACATGCCGAGTTACTGCAAGGGCATGGGGTGCGCTTGAACCCTGCGCCGTAGGCGCACAAAAAAGCCGACCACAAGGGGTCGGCTTTTGTTGCTGCAGGCAGGGATCAGTTGGCTGCCGATGCCGCCGCTGCCGGCGCCTTAGGCTCGTCAAACTTTGCACCGCCCTGGTTGGCCATATAGACCACAGCGCGCGCAATTTCGTAGTCGCTGAAGTCGCCACCACCTTGTGCGCCCATCGCGCCCTTGCCTTTCAGCGCCGAACCCAGCAAGGCCTCGAAGCCGGCGCCGATGCGTGGGGCCCAAGCCGCCAGATCGGCCAGCTTGGGTGCGCCAGCCGCACCAGTGGCGTGGCAGGCCGCGCATTGCGCCTGGAATACCTGCTCGCCAGTCTTCAGCGTCGCGACGTTGTTCAGATCTTTCAACTCAATGCCGCCAATAGGCTGGATACGCGCAGCCACGGCCATCGCCTCGAGTGCCTCGCTGCCGGCTGCCGGCTTGCTGTCGCTGCTGACGTAGTTGGCCAGCATGATGATCACGATGACGGGCATGACGAAGGCAAACAACACCGCCCAGGCCAGCTGCTTAGGCGTCTTGATCGGGCCTTCATGGGCCTCTTCCTCATGGGCATGATCGTGCGCTTGAGCTTTTTCGTTCACGTGATTGTTGTTTGCGCTCATGAAATCCTCGTTGGCCTTTTGGCCGTGTTGGGGCAGAGAGAAGAAAGGCTGTGCCCCACAAAAACGCAGGGCGCAAAACCGCGAGATTATATCTAGCAGGATTGCCCACCCGCATCACGGCCGTTGGCGCGACACCACCCTTGATTCCAATTCCGCTGGCAGATAGTCCGGCTGCAGCCGGCAGCCGGGGCCAAAACTGGCTTCCATTGCCTTGCAGCGCTGCGCCAGGCTGGCCGGGCTGGGCTTTTGGCCCTGCCGCACCCAGGTCAACAATTCAGCCATCAGCGCCGGATACACCGGGTCGCTCAAATAACTGTGCTCGGCGTCATCGCTGAAAGCTTGCACCAGGCGCTCGGACTGCCCCGCTGCGGCTACCGTGCGCCGGAACTGCGATTCCAGCTCGACAAAGGCGATCGCGTCATGGATACCATGCACGCCCAGCATGGGCACGCCGACACGGCCCGTTGGATCACTGTCCTGAGCAAACTGGGCCACGGCCTGCGGATCGGCGGCGTAGCGCAATACGCCGGCATTCAAGGCCACATCATCGGCCGAACCGCTGTAGCGCGCGCCAACATTGCCCCAGGGACTCAAGCCCCCGCTGCGCTTGAACGCCACATCCTGGAAATGCCAAGTCGCCCAGTTCAAATGCCCGAGTACCGAGCGCTCGGGGAGGTGCAAGACATCAACAATCGTCGTCAAACGCGCTTGCTGCTCCGGCGTGCGCTTGGCCGCAGCTGTGGCCAAGCCTAAGCAGCTATTTGCACGGGCCGCCAAGTCGGCGCGCGTCAGCGTGGCGCCCTCGGGCAAGCCCATCCATAAGGGGTACTGCGTCTCGTCGGGCCGGGGATGATTGGCGCAGAGGTACTGATAGATCACGCGCAAATCAAGCCTGAAATCGTAGGACCTGGTGCCACCGCCGAGCACGCCGCTACTCAGCAACACGCCGTCGTAAGCGGGCTGGCTATTGCCGGGCGCGGCAAAACGCTCGGCCGCCTTGACCGCCACGCCGGCGCCCCAGGACTGGCCGTGCAGGACGGTGGTCTTGGGCTGCGCGACATGGGCCACAAAAATCTGCCGCAGCCGTTCTGTATCAGCAGCAGCCGCGCTCACAGCCACCCCGCCCTGCGCAAAGCTCGAGGCCGCCCAGGCGTAGCCCGCCTTGACCATGATGGCCCAGCGCTTCAAGTCCTCAGCCGCCCGCTCGGCCTTGGGTGCGCCCAGCTCCGGCCCGCCATGCGCGTGCAAAACCAGCACGCCGGCCCAGTCCTTGGGCAGCGCGATCAGGTAGAAGGCGCCGGCCGAGTCTTGCCCGCCCAGGCAGCGTGTGCCAGCCGGCATCTCGGCCGGGCAGTCACGCGGCTGCGGGGCGGCCTCGGCCAAGCCCTGCACCACGGGGGGAGGCGTGCTGCAGCCCAGCAAGAGTTGCGTGGCCAGCAGCGCCGCGAAGCCGCCAAGCTGCATGCGTTTCGCCATCACTCAAGCCTCGCGCTGACGCATACGCAGTCCAAGCAAGAACAGCCCGGCCAAACTCAATCCCCAGGTGGCGGGCTCGGGCACAGCCAGCGCAAAGCCCAGCTGTGCGGCCGCCACCCGTTGCAGCGACCAAGCCGCGTCGGCACTGATGCCGAGATCAAACGCAGCCAGCTCCTGCCGACCCAGGCTTTGCGGGTCGAGCCCGGTGAGGCTGCCGAACAGCGTCAAGGCGCTCAGGTAGGAGCCGTACTTGCTCGCATGGGTGCGGTCCAACCACCACAGATTGATGCTGCCATCGCTCGGCTCGACATAGATGCCGTTGGCGTCGTAAAAGCCCTGGCCCATCGCCACGCCGTCATTGACCGCGCGCTGAAATGCGTCACCCACCGGCACGACGCCGGCAAAGCCGCTATTGCTGGCGGCCTTGTCGTAGAAGGACTTGTGCAGGTCAATCGTCATGCCGGCCAGCTTGTCGTAATAGAGGGTGGCTGCGCCACCGGCGCTGCTGGTATCGACAATGGGCGCGCCGTTTGGCGTGGTCCGGTCCGGCGTGGTGATTTTGTGCGCCTCGACCATATCGGGCCTGGCCCAGGTCTGCTGCAGATAGACCTGCGTGTTCGGGTTGGCGTTGCTGTTCTTGGGGATCACGCGGCTGAGGTTGCAACTGGCGGTGCTCAGGCCAGTCGCCTTACAGGCATCCAGGCTGCCGAAGAGCTGGGCTTCGGTATAGGTCTGGGCCGCACCGTTGTGGATGAAGCGCTCAAACTGATCGGCATAGGCATTGAAGGTGGCGAGGTTGGCATTCTTGCCCTTACCGGGCGGCAGCGCCGCATCGCTTTGCTCCTGCAAGACCACCTTGCTCCAATTCTGCGAGGCCACATTGCCGCGCAAGTCCCAGGTGGAATTCGCCGTGTTGAGGAACTGACCGCGCAAGGACGCCGCATTGCGGGTTGACAAGGAAACGTCGTAGTCGAGGCCCGCCTGATCGGTCATCTTCTTGAACACGCCGGGCACACCACCCCAGGGATGCGGCTCGAAGGAGCCGCCGGTAGCGGGCGGCGTGCCGATCGGATAACTGTTGGTGCCACCTGGGTTGATGGCATTGAAGCCGGCCGTCAGGTCATGGACATTGGCCGCGTTGTAACTCATCACCGGATCTACCCGCCCGAAGGTGTAGCTGTTGCCGACGAACAGAATCTTGATGGGTTCGGCCAGCGCAGTGGCACTGGCCCCCAACAAGGCCAGACCCAGGGCAGATTGACGCAAAAAGGATGGGGCGCTCATATTGCTTTGTCTCCGTTTTTTGTGAGGCGCGCACAAGCCGGCGCTGGCCGACTATGGGCATGAACCTCCACTAGGTCAAATATACTGACCACGCAATTTCAAGACGTTCTACATATGACGATACCCGCCCTGCCCTTGGATTTACGGCTGTTGCGCTACTTCCAGACCGTCGCCGAAGAGGGCCATATGACGCGCGCCGCTGCGCGCTTGGGGATACAGCAGCCGCCTTTGAGCCAGCAGATCAAGGCCTTGGAGTTGCAGTTGGGCCTGCAGCTGTTTGAGCGCCACCCCAAGGGTGTCAGGCTGACCGAGGCGGGCCGGCTGCTGCAGGCCGAAACCGCCAAACTCCTGCAAGACATGTCGGATATGCAGCAGCGCATGGCGCGGCTGGCGCAAGGCGAGCAAGGGCGGGTGGCGGTTGGCTTCACCAGCTCGGCCGCGGCCCACCGCTTCACGCCCGCCGCGCTGCGCGAATGCCGACGACGCCACCCCGACATCGCTCTGGAACTGAGCGAGGCCAATGCCGCCGACATCAGTGCCGCCGTGCTGGCCCATAGACTCGATTGCGGGCTGATCCGAGTGCCGGTGAGCGAACCACCCGAACTGCTGTTCGAGACCCTGTTCCGCGAACCGGTCATGCTGGCTCTGCCGATCGACCATCACCTTTTGCAAGGCCGACCCAACAGCCCCTGCCTGAGCCTGAGCCTGAGCGATCTGCACGGAGAGCCCCTGATCCTCACTCGGCGCCCCGGTGCGCCGGGTCTATATGCAAATCTGCTGGCGCAGTGCGAGGCGCTTGGCGTCAAGCCGCGCATTGCAGCCGAGGTGGAGCGGATGATGAGCAATCTCAATCTGGTCGCGGCCGGCGCTGGCATCACGGTGGTACCCGCGTCGATGCAGGGCACCCATCCTGCCGCGATCGTCTATTGCCCGCTGAAGGAGGCCAAACTGCTGGATGCGCCGATGACGCTGGTGCGCCGGCGTGCCGCGCCCGCCGCCGCAGTGGCGACATTTTTGGCCCTGCTGGCCGAGTTTGCCAAGAGCCAAGCGGGGGCAGGTTAGAATGCCGCTCCAGCCCGCGACCGTGGTGAAGTGGATATCATTGGGCCCTCCGAAGGCTTAGGCGCAAGTTCGATTCTTGCCGGTCGCACCAGATTAGTGAATCACGATGGTTCACAAAGCTTGTCAAGTAAAGCAAAACATGGCGGTTTTGACACGTTTTGTTTTAAGACAAGTAGCGCCAACATTTGATTGTTGAGACTCAGAGCGCGAGTACGACGAAGCCGCTGCAGGCAATGCCTGGCAGCGGCTTTATTCTGTGTGGGCTCATGGATGTTGACCGCAGCTCAGCGCACCGTCAATTGCAAGCAAGCCGACAACTGCTCGAAAAAGACGCAATAGATCAGGATGGGCAAGGGCAGCCCCAACAAGGTACCCCAAAGGTAATGCCTGAATCGAACACCGGAAAGAGCTAGCGCGTAGTTCAAGGCCGGCACTGTCTGAAACAGCAGCCTGAGCCCGAGTACAGCAGGCATTGGCCGCCGATCAAGCTGTGCAAACAGGCGACGGCCCAATGCACCGGAGTCCCAGGCTCGCAATGCATCACCGCCAATCGTTCTAGCCACGGCAAAGGTACTGACACAGGCCAGGCAGGCCGCGAAATAGGTCAGTGCCGCACCCCATAAGGGGCCAAGTGCCAGCTCGGCCGCAGCCAGAAAAACCAAACCCGGTACCTGTACCAAATTGCCGGCCATGAACAAGAAGCTGAACCCCAACACCGCCCAAACCGGATGGCCTAGCAGGACCTCGTGCAATTGAGCCCGTGTGAAAAATGTCTGCAAGCCGGTGAATCGAGCCAGACTCCAGAGCAGGAACAGCATGACGGCAAGTGCAAAAATGCGCCCGCTTGGCGAGTGAATCAGCTTTGACGCGGTGCTTGTGTGCACGGTGAACTCCCTCGGCTACGGCAATGTACTGCCCCTTGGTCGTTCCGGGCACTCAAACCTTACACCCGGCAGCCATCACTCATCGGAATAGTTGCGCCAGCGCTCCGAAGCCTTGCGCATCAAGTCGACTTGCTTGCCGAAATTGGTACAGCCCTTGCAAATCATGTAATGCGTTCGGATGAGCAGCCTCTCGGCTTGCCCCAGAGGGCGCTCTTCACCCTCCAGCACCATGCGGGTGATTTGCTTGCAATTCGGCAGGCCCATCATGTCGCAGCTCCCGCTTGCAGCTCCTGCGCGTCAAACCAGTTCAGTTGCAAACACTCACGCAAGCGCAGGCGCGCCCGGTGCAACATGACCCACAAATTGCTCGGGCTGATGCTCAGTTCGCGGCAGATCTCGTCGGTGTCCAACTCCAGCCATTCGCGCATCATGAAAAGCCGGCCCTGCTGACCGGGCAAATGCTCGACGCAAGCTTCCATCACCTTCATGAAATCCATCTGACGCAAGCAATGATCGGGGTCGCCCCAGTCTTTGGGACGTTCACGCCAATGGCCATCGGCTTGGAACAAATCATCATCAAGGTCCTCGGCGTCTTCCGGCGTGCTCGACATTTCGCGGCAATTGCGGCGAATCTGATCAACCAGCTTGTGTTTGAGTATGCCGATCAGCCAGGTCTTGAGCTGCGAAGCCCCGCTGAAGCTTTGTGGCTTCTCAATCGCCACCAGCAAGGTCTCGGAGACGGCATCTTCGGCCCAGGCCGCATTGCGCAATTGCAGCTGCGCGAACTTCAGCAGTTGCGGTCGCAGCAGGTTCAAATGGACGGCGATGTCTTTCATGGGCTGGGGCAATTCCAGTGAGCATGCCGGGCTGGCTGAAGCGCGAAGTGTAAACACTGCTCGATGACCAGAAGTTTGCGCTCCTGGTCTGCCTGCTCGACGACCGGGCCCGAATCGGCGCAACGGGTTCAGCCGATCGGCATGGGCCACTTGCCCCGGGGCAGGATCGCCTTCACTGCTCTTGAAAACCTTAGCCGCCGCGCCGAGGTACGGGCGCTTTCAGCCCTGTTTTGCCGGCGCCGCAAACCAGGCACTCTTGGGCACGAACTTGGCTTCCGCCGGGTCGCCTAGGTAGTGCGGCGACATGATCTGCACGCCGTACTCATTGAACACGTCCTGGATGTTCGCGTGCAAAGCGCTCAAGACTTCGGCGCGCGGCCGCGGCCGGCTGGGCACGGCCTGGCAGACCAGCCGGTACTCGGGGTAGAAGTCAGAGAGCGCAGTCTGGAACACTCGAGCCGACGGGTTCGACAAGACGCCGGGCGTACGGTCTGCGGCCTCGATCAGCATCGCTTCAACCTGGCGCCAGGGCGTGTCATAACCAATGGTGACCGTGGTGTCGACGATGAAGCCTGGGCCCTTGACGGCGCGCGAGTAGTTCTTGGTCACCGAGCCCATCACCAAGGAATTCGGGATCGACAACTCTTCGCCCAGCCCCGTGCGTATACGGGTGTTGAACATACCCAATTCGGTGATGGTGCCCTCGTGACCGTCAATTCGCACGTACTCGCCGACGCGTATGGTGCGCGAGAACATCAGAATCATGCCGCTGGCACCCTGGCCCACGATGCTGGATGCGCCCAGCGAAATCATCAGCCCCAAGAGCACCGACACCCCTTTGAAGGCCTCGCTGCTGGAGCCCGGCAAATAGGGGTAGGCCATCACCAAGGCGAAGAGCCAGATGGCGGTGCTGATGATGCGGCGCGAGGGCCGCACGGTGTCGCGGTCCAGCCAGCCCAGCGATGCCTCGCCACGCTCGATACGGTTGAAGATCGGGTTGACCAAATTGACGACGGCCCGCGCCAAAAGAAATATCACCAGGGCGATAAACAGATCGGGCAAAGCCCCCAAGATGCCGCTGGCCAGCCGCACCACCACCTGCCACAAATAGCTGCTGAGTTGCTCACCCCAGGGCCGCGTGTAGGGAAACTGGCTCAACACCAGGCTCAGCCATTCGTAGATCAACAAGGCCAAGATGGCCCAACCGGCCGCCCGTACCACCATGCTGACCGCCGTCAGCACCTTATCGCCCTGCAGCAACTGCGTGCCGGCCACCTCCAGTTCGGCCGCCCGCCGACTCGCCTGCGCAGACAACCAGGCAGCAAGCCAGCGTTGGCCGCGCCGCAGCAAGGCGACCAAGACAACAAAGACCAAGGTCGCTGCCGCCGCAATCAACACACCGCGCAGCAGACGCGAGTCGTCACGACTTTCACGTGTCTCGGCGATCACCTGCTCAAGCTGGAATTTGGCCTCGGCTGCGGTTTCGTCCAAGGTTTTGGCGCTGCTAGCGTCGACATCTTCTGGGATCAAGATCAAGGCCATTTCGGCGTCAACCATCAAGATGCGCCCCTGCGGCTCCTTGCGCACCGTGACCTCACCGGCACCCGAGCGGGCCAACGTCTCGTTCAAATAGATCCGCGTGCGGCGCGCACGCTCCGCCGGGTTCACGCCGAGAAACGGCGCCCGAAAGACCGCGATGTTGCGGTTGAACAGGGTCACCGCTGCCTCCGCTTGGACGCTGGCTGATGGCGCCGAAGCAGCCTGCGTTTGCGCAGCCGCCGCGCCGGCCCCCAGCGCGAGCACAGCCGCCAACAAGCCAAACACCAGCGTCACCAAGGCCTGTCGGCGCAGCCAAGCGGTGGAGGAATTCAAACGGGCAAAGGGACTGCGCATGAGCAAGCATCCGTGACGAAAAGGTCGGTGATGTCCCGCGCTAGCCCAGTTCCACGAACCCGTGCCGGCTGTTACGCGGGGTACCCAGTGAGCGACTGCAGCCCTCCGAGCCGGCACAGTATCGCCCAGCGAAAGCCTCAAAACGGCAGCGCTGTCGTGTTCTTGACCTCTTCCATCACCGCATAGGTGCGCGTCTCGCGCACACCGGGCAAGGTCCAGATCACACTGCCGATGAATTCGCGGTAGGCGCCCATATCCGACACCCGCGTCTTCAACAGATAGTCAAAACCTCCGGCCACCAAATGGCACTCCAGTATTTCGGGCCGGGCCTGCACGGCGGCCTTGAAGTTATCCATCACGTCTTGTACCGTGCGGTCGAGCAGGATCTCAATAAAGACCAGCATCGCGGCTCCAAGCTTTTCCGGGTTCAGCCTGGCCTCGTAGCCAAGGATGTAGTTCTCGCGGGTCAGGCGTTTGACCCGCTCCAATACGGCGGTGGGTGACAGGTGCACCGCTTCTGCCAATTTCAGATTGGAGATGCGGCCATCGCTTTGCAGCACGCGCAGGATGCGGGCGTCGATTTTGTCGAGGGGAGTTTCTGTGCTCATGCAGAATTTTCCACTACAAAAACAAGAATGATCTGAATTTAATTCATCAAGTTAATTTCTATAGTTCGCACTCTCGCTAGAAATACCCAATACAAGGGATTGAACCATCATGTCCGCATTTGCTCTGCCACTCGAAGCCGCCCGCCTGCCCGACCCCTATCGCGAGGAAATCGCGGTCGTGAACGCGCTGGCCCACACCATCGCCGCGCGCCTCGACTGGTCCAGCGTGCTGACGCTGGCCGGTCCCTGGGTGCAGCAGGTGCGAGCCAATCCGGCGCCGTTCTGGGCGATGGAATCCTTGTTGCGCGAATACCCGATCAGCAGCTCCGAGGGTTTGGCGCTGATGCGTTTGGCAGAAGCGCTGTTGCGCGTGCCGGATGCGCCGACGGCGATTGCCTTGACCGCTGACCAGCTCGGTCGCGGCCAGTTCGACGGCAGCTCCGACGGCCCGCACAAGATGTTCGCGGCGCTCTCAGCCTCGGCGATTTCGCTGTCCAAGAAGTTTCTGCCGGATGCCGAAGGCTCGGGCGGCTTGATGACGCGGCTGGGCGCGCAGACCGTGGTCAGCGCCACCGTGCGGGCAATTCAGTTGCTCGGGCGTCAATTCGTGCTGGGTCGCAATATCAAGGAGGCCATGAGCGAAGCCGACAGCGCACGCAAGGCCCAGCCCAACCTGAGCTTTTCCTATGACATGCTGGGCGAAGGCGCGCGCACCGAGGCCGACGCGCGCCGCTATCACGCCGCCTATATTGGCGCGATCAAGGCGATCGCCAGTGGCGCACGCGCCGACAACCCACAGCAGGCCGACGGTATCTCGATCAAGCTCAGCGCCCTGTTCTCGCGCTATGAGGTGCTGCAGCGCGAGCGCGTGTTCGCTGAGTTGCTGCCGCGTGTGTGGGAACTGATCACGCTGGCCGCGCAAGCCAATATCAATCTGACCATCGATGCCGAGGCGGTTGACCGTTTGGAGTTGTCGCTTGACGTGCTGGACAGCTTGGCCGCCCGCATCGCCAGCACCTATCCGAAGTGGCAAGGCTTCGGTCTAGCCGTGCAGGCCTATCAGACGCGTGCGCTGCAAGTGATTCACGAAGTCGCCGCGATCGCCCACAAGCATCAATTGCGCTTCATGGTGCGCCTGGTCAAGGGCGCCTATTGGGACGGCGAAATCAAGCGCGCACAGGAGCAGGGCCTCACAGCCTACCCGGTGTTCACCCACAAGCAGCACACCGATGTGTCTTACTTGGCCTGCGCCCAGGCGCTGATCGGCCACGCCGATGTGATCTACCCGCAGTTCGCCAGCCACAACGCCGGCACCATCGCCGCCATCGTGCTGATGGCGCGCAAGGCCAATGCCAAGTTCGAGATGCAACGCCTGCACGGCATGGGCGAGGGTGTTTACCGCGAGGTGCTGCGCGACGGCACGATTCCTTGCCGCGTCTACGCGCCTGTCGGCGAGCACCGCGACCTCTTGGCCTATCTGGTGCGCCGCTTGCTGGAGAACGGCGCCAACTCCTCGTTTGTGCATCAACTCGCCGACGTCAATGTGCAAGTGCCCGAACTGCTCGGCTCGCCCTTGGAGCAAATACAGATCAGCGGCGCTTTGCCGCTGCCGGGCGCGCTTTACTTTGACCGCCTCGGGCATGGTCGAGTCAACTCGACCGGCGCCGACCTGACCGATATGGCGCAACGCCGCCCCTTGCAGCAAGCACTTGAGCAATGTCAGATCTTGCCGGTAGCAGAGGCCAGCCCGGCCTATCTGGCCTCGACGATGGCAGGCCTGCAAGCCGGCTTTACGGCCTGGAACGAGACACCGGTGCAAGAGCGCGCGGCCGTGATGCGCCGCGCCGCCAACGCGCTCGATGCCCGCTTGGCCGAGTTCTGCGCCTTGCTGGTCAAGGAAGCCTTCAAAACCCAGGGCGATTGCGTCGCCGAGGTGCGCGAAGCGGTTGACTTTTTGCGCTACTACGCCGATCAAGCCGAGAGCGACGGCCCCGCCATGCAAGGCCGCGGCGTCTTCGTTTGCATCAGCCCCTGGAACTTCCCGCTGGCGATCTTTGCCGGCCAAGTGGTGGCCGCGCTGGTGGCCGGCAACACGGTGGCGGCCAAGCCGGCCGAGCAGACACCGTTTGTCGCGCTGAAATTCGTCGAGCTGCTCTACGCAGCCGGTGTGCCGCATGGCGCCTTGCAATTGCTGCATGGTGCCGGCGAAACAGTGGGCGCCGGTCTGGTGGCGGCCGAGCAAACCGCCGGCGTCTGTTTCACCGGGTCGACCCAGGTGGCGCAAATCATCAACCGTACGCTGGCCGATAAGGCCGATAAGGCCGGTCAGGTCGTGCCCTTGATCGCCGAAACCGGCGGACTCAATGCCATGTTGGTCGACTCGACCGCGCTGCCCGAGCAGGTTATCGACGCGGTCGTGCAGTCGGCCTTCCGCTCAGCCGGCCAGCGCTGCTCGGCGCTGCGCCTCTTGTGCGTGCATGAGAGCATCGCCGACGGCGTGATCGAAATGCTCAGCGGTGCCTTGCAAGAGCTGTGGGTTGGTCAGCCAGCTGATCTGGCCACCGATGTCGGCCCGGTCATCGATGAGGAAGCGTTCGAGAACGTTGCCAAGAACGTCGAGCGCCTCAAACGCGAAGCCAAGCTGATCGCTGAAGCGCCGGTGCACGAGAGCATGCCACGCCTGATTCGCCCGGTCGCCTTTGAGCTCAGCAGCATCAGCGCGCTGCGCCAAGAGATCTTCGGCCCGGTGCTGCATGTGGTGCGCTGGGGAGGTGAGCCGGACGCGGTGATCGAGCAAATCAACGCGCTGGGCTATGGCCTCACCCTAGGCATCCAGACTCGCATCGACAGCCGCGCTTTGCGCCTGGCCGACAAGGCCCGCATCGGTAACGTCTATGTCAACCGCAACATCATCGGCGCGGTGGTGGGCGTGCAGCCCTTCGGCGGCGAAGGCATGTCGGGCACTGGCCCTAAGGCCGGCGGCCCCAACTATCTGTATCGCTTTTGCGCCGTGCCTGCATTGGCCGAAGCAGCAACGACCGAGCCTGCCGAGCCAGTTTCAGCGGCGGTGCCGGCCGTTCCAACAGCTTCCGCCGTGGCCGCATTGGCAGCGGGCTATGCCGTCTGGAGCGAGCAGCCTTTGAATGAGCGGGCCGCGCTGCTGCGTCGCGCCTTTGAGGGCCAAGCCGAGGCTGACTTGGTCAAAACCCGTTTGGCCCAGGCCGAACGTATGCTGACCGACAAACTGCTGCCCGGCCCGACCGGTGAGAGCAATGAGCTGCGCCAGCATGGCCGCGGCGTGCTCGCCCTGCAAGCCTGCGCAGCCGCGCCCCAAGCCTTGCCGCTGGCCTTGGCCGCAGCGCTCGTGGCGGGCAATAGCGTGGCCTTGTTGGTGGACGGCGCCAACGCCGCGCAAGCCGAATTGCTGCAAGCTCGCTTGCGCGCCGCCGGCCTGCCGGCCGACGCCCTGCTCTTGTTGCCGGGCGCGGCGCAAAGCTTGACGGCCTTGTTGGCAGACGCACGCCTGGCCGGCGTTTGCCTGCTCGCCCCCAATGCGGTTGTCGAACGCAGCTTGTGGCGCCAGATGGCGGACACCCAGGGCGCCATTCGGCCGCTGATCGTCGCCGCGGAATTGTTTGACGCACGCCAGCAATACCGCTTCAGCGCAGAACAGACGCTGACCATCAACACTGCTGCGGCCGGCGGCAACGCGGCCTTGTTGGCAGGCGTGCACTGAGGGCAGCTGAAGACGCAGGCTTGAAGGGCGCTATGCACCCTTTTTTCGTTTTGCTCGGTCTTTGCTCGACCTTTGCACGGACATTGCCGGCCTCGCCTAACCCTTTTTCTTTGTGTGAAATTGTCAACGAACAAGCACAAAGCTCCCCGCCGCGTTAAATTCGCGAAGGTGTTCGAGGGACCTGGGCGACAGCCCAAAAGGGGCGTGATGCCGAATCCAGATCAAGAACTGCCTGCGTCTTCGGGCGCCAGTGTTTCTGGCGAAGCACCTGCAGGGACACCCGCCGGCGAAATTGCGGCAGCGGCCACTTGGCTGGGGGCTTTGATCAGGCATGCGCCGGTCGGCATCGCGGTCATAGCTGCAGACGGCCAATACCTGAGCGTCAACCCGGCCTACTGCGAGCTCTACGGCTATCGCGAAGCCGAGATGCGGGGGCATAGTTTTTTGATGGTGTTCCCGCCCGAGCAACGCGAGCAAGTGCTGCAACGCCATCAGCATTTCATCGCAAGTGGCGGTGAGCTCAAGGGCGAATGGGATGTGATGAATCGCGCCGGCCAACAGCTGCGCGTGTTGTCGGAATCAGTCGCCCTTCGAGAAATAGGCGGGCAAACCAGCCGCTTGGTCTATGTGCTCGACATCAGCGCACGCCAGCAGCTGGAACAAACCAGGGATGTGTCGCGCCGGCAGATTCTGGCCGTCATGGACGCCTTGTCGGCACATATCTGCGTGCTCGATCAGCAGGGCGTGATCGTCAAGGTGAACCGCGCCTGGCGTGAATTTGCGGCGGCCAATGGCAGCCGACCCGAGGATTGCTCGGAAGGCTATAACTACCTGGCCGCCTGCGAGCAGGCGTGGACCGGCTGCGCCTCGCCAATGGTTCAAGATAGCGGCGACTTTGCTTTCAAACTCAGACAAGTCTTGGCCGGTCGGCTGCATGGCTTTGAGATGGAATATGCCTGCCCCTCGCCTGCTGAGCCGCGCTGGTTCTTGGTGCGTGTTTCGCGTGTCGCGGACTCAGATCCGCCGCGCATCGTCATCGCCCACGACAGCGTGACCGAGCTCAAGCTGGTGCAAGAGGCGCTGCGCCGTCAAGAGGCCGAGTTGCGCGACCTGGCAGCATCGATACCCGGCGCGCTGTTTCGCCTGCAGGTTCAGCCCGGTGGCGAGCCCCGTTTTGTGTACTTCAGCCCCGGTGTGCGGGACCTGTTCGGCCTGAGCCCCGAGCAGGCTTGCGGCGACGGCCGCAATTTGTTTCGGCGCGTATTGAAGGACGGTCGCAACGCCTGCCAGCAATCCTTGCGCCGGGCGATTGCGGACGGTTTGGCCTGGGAATGCGAGTTGCAAATATGCACCGACACGGGTGAATTCAAGTGGCTGCAAGTCAAAGCCCGGATGAACACCGAAACGGCTTCGCTGGCCTGCATCGGCAGCTCGCAATGGACCGGCGTATTGACCGACATTTCTGCCCGCAAGCAGGCCGAGGCGGCACTCAAGGTCAGCGAAGAAACCTTCCGAAACTTTTTCGAAACCGTGCCGCATGGCGTGGTCTATCACGACTGCAGCGGCGCCATCACAGCAGCCAATCCGGCTGCTTGTGCCTTGTTGAACCTGAGTCGCGAGCAGTTGCTGGGCAAGACTTCGTTTGATCCGGTCTGGCGTACCTTGCACGAGAACGGCAGCGACTTCCCGGCCGAGCAGCATCCGGTGATGGAAGTGCTCCGAACCGGCTTGCCGGTGCGTCAGGTGGTGATGGGCTTGGCGCTGGCCAGCGGATCCTTGATCTGGCTGCAGGTCAACGCCATGCCCTTGTACAAGAACGGCCGGCTGGAGAATATTTGCGTCGGCTTCGAGGACATCACCGAGCTGATCCGCACCCGCCAGGAGTTGCACCGCCAGGCCAGCACCGACCATCTGACCGGTGCGGCTAACCGGCGTCATTTCATGGAACGCCTGCAGGCCGAGTACGGCCGCATCCAACGCCATCCCGAGTTGTGCAGCTGCGTGGTGACAATCGACCTGGATCACTTCAAATTGATCAACGACCAGTTCGGCCATGCGGCCGGTGACGCGGTCTTGCGCCATGTGACGCTGCTGATGCGTTTGGGCACGCGCCCATTGGATGTGGTTGGCCGTATCGGCGGTGAAGAATTCGGCCTGCTTCTACCCGACACCAGCCGAGAAGACGCGCAGTCCTTGGCCGAAAGGCTGCGCCTGCGCATCGAGCAAAACCCGGCTCAGTACCGCCAGAGCATCATCCCGGTGACGGTCAGCATCGGGATCAGTACGATGGTCAGCGGCGATGGCAACGCCGAGGCGGCCTTGTCACGCTCCGATCAGGCCATGTACGACATCAAAGTGAACGGCCGCAACGGGGTGCGTCTGGCCTGAGGTCACTGGCACAATCAGCGGCATGCCCGCTCATGGAGATAAAGATGCTCAATCTTGGAAAGTGCACCATCACAAAGAACCGAGCCGGCCACATCGCCAGCATCGCCTTGGCCCTCGCGCTGGCGCCGACGGCCAGCTTTGGCATCGAAATTTTGAACCAGCAAGGCGCCAAGGAAATTGCTGAGAACGCCAAATTGCCTGGCTCGGTGCCTACGGGCTGGCGGGTCTTTCAACAGCGCTGCGCCAGCTGCCACGGCCCGGCCGCCCTCGGCTCGGGCAAGGCGCCTGACCTGCTGCCGCTGGTACGCCAAATGGGCGCGGAGCGCTTCTCCAACCTGGTGCTCAAGCGCTATGACTGGTATGCGCCGCCTGCCGCCGCAAGCACTCCGGCCGTGGCGGGGCAGACCGTCATGCCGACATGGCAGAGCGACCCCATCGTCAGCACCCATATCGTTGACCTGTACGCTTACCTGAACGCACGTGCCGAAGGCTCGCAAGGGCCGGGGCAGCCCGCGCCCTAGTCCGTCGCGCCCACCGCGTGTAAAGCAAGCTTTACACGCGAACAAACTTTCGGTAAAGTGGAAAGCACGCTTTACATGAAAGGTGCGTGCGAGATGAACATCAAACAGTATGTGCAAGAACTGGGCTTGGCGCTGCTGGCCTACGCAGCGGTCTTGACGGGTTCAATCATTTGGCTCGAGGGACATCCGTCCTTGGCTTCACCTTGGCGCGAAATGATCGCGCTCAGCGCGATGCTGCCGGGCGCCTTGATGGTCTGGGCGATCTTGCGTCAGTTGCGCCGGCTTGATGAATTGCAGCAGCGCGTGCAGTTCGAGGCTTTTGCGCTTGCCTTCGCCGGCACTGCCTTCATCACCTTCAGCTACGGCTTTCTGGAAGGCTTGGGCTACCCGCGCTTGAGTATGTTTGTGGTCTGGCCCTTGATGGCGGCTCTTTGGATGTTGGGCTTGCTGCTGGCGGCAAGGCGCTACAGATGAAGAACCTCTTGCGTGAGCTACGCGCCCAACGCGGCTGGTCGCAGACGGAACTGGGCGAGCGCTTGAAGGTTTCGCGGCAAACCATCAACGCCATCGAAAACGAGCGTTACGACCCCAGCTTGCCTTTGGCCTTCGAGATCGCACGCGTGTTCGAAATGCCCATCGAAGCGATCTTTTCCGCCGCCTGAGCCGCGGCGCATCCCACAGGCTACGGCCCCTGAGCCTCGCTGCGCAGCGCCGCGGGTTCAGCCCTGCCCCAACCGTCTTCTTGATACGGAGCACATCAATGCCTGCACTCCCCAAGTTCAGCGTCGGCCTCGTCATGGCCACGCTGCTGAGTTTGACCTTGCCAGCAGCGGCCCAAGCAGATCACACCGCTCAAGCCGCTCAAACCGCCCGCGCCTTCGAAGTGCAAGTCACGGGGCCGAGGTCTGCCACGGACCAGGCAAGAGCCAAGGCCGATCTGATCTTCGTCCCTGGCTTGGCCTCCTCCAGGGAGGTTTGGTCCGGCCTGGTGGAAACGCTGTGCCAAGCACGGCGCTGCCACTTGCTGCAACTGGCTGGCTTTGCTGGCACCAGCCCCATAGCAGGGGCCTTGCTGGCGCAAACCGAGCAGCAACTGAATGACTACATCGCAGCACAGCATTTCAAGCAAGCGCCTATCGTGATTGGGCACAGCCTGGGTGGCTTTCTGGCCTTGAAGCTGGCGATCGGGCCGGACAGTCTGCTCGAGCGGGCCATCGTCATTGATGCCTTGCCCGCCTTGGCTGCGATGCAGCAGCCTAGCCTCTCGCCGCAGCAACTGGCAGCGCTGGCCACACAGATGCGTGCGCAGATGCTGGCGCAAGATGCCGCTGACTTCACGGCACAGCAGCATGAGGCGCTGGCGCGCATGGTCACGGCCACGGCCGACCTGGCCCGCGTGCGCGACGCCGCGACGCGTTCAAACCGCGTGGCGGTGATTGGCGCCATGGCCGAGATGGCAGGTGACGACTTGCGCCCCAGGCTTGCGGCCATCGCCCGGCCGGTGCTGGTGCTGGCGTCGTGGGCGGGCTACAAGCCCTACGCCGACAAAGCCGCCATCGAGGGGCTTTTCCGCCAGCAATACCTTGGCCTGGCGGGCGTGCAAATCGAAATGGCAAGCCATGGCCTGCATTTCCTGATGCTGGACGAGCCGGGCTGGACCTTGGCGCAGATCGAGCGCTTCCTGCCCTGATCCGAGCCGGCGGGAATAGCGACTGCCGGTAGTTGCGCTGCGACGCCATCGGCTGCACCAAAGCTCTCTGGTAAATTGCTACGGTGATTCCCACTGTCTCGCTCGCAAGAACTCTGTCCAGGCTGCAAATCGTCTGCGCCGCGCTACTGCTCGGCGCGGCTTGCTGTGGCGCCCATGCGACCGAGTTTCGGGTCGACCTGATTCAATTCGACCCCTGGGCCAAGCCCAACCCGGATCTCGCGCAGGCCAGCAAACAGCCCTATGTTGGCATCATTGCCGATTTGCTCAACGAGTTCGAACGCCGCAGCGGCCACAAGACGCTCAGGACCCTGACCCCGTATGCCCGTGTGGAGCGAGATTTGCAGGTCGGCGACACCGACTTTTCCATCATGGCTTGGGGCGATGCGCGCGCCGCCTATGCCAAACGAGGAACTGCCTTGGTGCCGCTTGATTTTGGCGTTATTGCCCGCGTCGGCGTACCACTGAAAGCCTATGCAGACCTGCAGCGCATCGTCGTCGCCGCGCCGCGCGGCCTCAAAGTTGATGCCCGCTTTGATATCGACGCCAGCATCAAGAAGGAATTGCTGCTGGACTACACGCAGGCCATACGCATGACCATGGCCGCACGCGACGCCAAAGCTGTGGCGGGCTCCTTGTCCACATTGGGGCATCTCATCCACAAGTTCGGCTACGAGGCCGAGTTCGGTGATGTGCTGGTGCTCAACACCACTCATCTGACCGTGGCCTTCTCGAAGAACTCGCCGCTGCTGGCCGCCGAGGCCGAGGTCAATGCCCATTTCAAGAGCATCGTCGATGACGGCACGGCAAAGAAGATCTATGAGCGCTGGATGTTCCCGGCGCGGCGCTGAGCGCGCCGCAGCCCTTCCACACTGCCCCTCCCTGCCCCTGCCTCTGTGCCTCAAGTCCGCAACGCCAACAAACAACCTGCCATCAGCGAATGAAGTCTATGCACATAGAAGGCGCTGCGCCTCTCCTCGACCGCTTGCGTCTCTTGATGCTGCTGTGCCTTGCCCTGCTGCTCAGTGCTTGCCAGTCACCGATACGCCTGATGCCAACGCCGGTGAGTTTCAGGTCAGGCGAAGTCGACCCCTTTGCCTTGGCTGGAGCCAAGCTCAAGACCACCGAGGTGCCGGTTCTCTATGTCACCAACCGCGGCGCAGTGATAGAGAAACCCGAACCCATCCACACCATCTTGCCGAGCGAGCGCCTGCGCATGGGCGTGGCCCATGTGCGCATCGGCGACGAAAGCCTGGACTGGGAGACCTTGCACCGGCTTTCGACCAGCGATGACCCGGATGAACGCCCGCTCGTACAGCTTGAATGGCTGGAACAGATGGCGACGCTGGGTCCTAAAAGCACGCTGGCCGAGTCAGCCGAAACCCAGGAGTTTTTCGCGCTGCTGAACAAGGCCTTGGCGGCGAGCCAGAGCCAGGAGTTGGTCGTCTATGTGCATGGCTCCAACAACACCATGCCGCGCGCCGCAGCCCAGGCGGCTCAGTTGCGCCACTTCACCGGGCGGCAAGTCGTCGTGCTGTCTTTCCTGTGGCCTTCAGCCGGCTCCATCTTGAAGTACTTCACCGACGTCGGCAATGCCAAGGCTTCGGTGGAGCCTTTTGTGCGCTTGCTGGAGCTTCTGGCTGAACATTCCAAAGCATCGAGCATTGATGTGCTGGCTTACAGCGCCGGCGCGCAAATCGTCAGCCCTGCTCTGGCCTTGTTGGGCCAATCAGCGCGTCCGGGCGAGTCGCGCGAGCAGTTGCGCCAGCGCCTGCGTCTGAATCACATCTATTTTGCCGCCGCCGACATCGACACCCGCCGCTTTACCGATGAGTTGAAACATTATTTCGATCTGGTCGGACGGGTCAGCAATGCCGGCAATCTGAATGACTCGGCGCTGCGTTTCGCCGCTTTTGTGCACCGAGCCTCGCGCATTGGAAGGCTCGATCCGACCGAACTTGATGCCCAACAAACGACATTCTTGATCGACGCCTCGCGCCAATATGGCTTCGATCTGATCAAGGTGGACCCGCGCGCCATCCCCAAGCTGCCGCAGACTTCACATGCCTTCTGGTACGAGGACCCCTGGGTGAGCAGCGACTTGCTCGGTCTACTCTTGCTCAATGCGGCGCCGCTGGAGCGCGGACTGGAACCGCAAAGCGCCGAGCATGGCGCACGCTACTGGACCTTCCCGCCCGATTTTGATGAGCGGGTCAGGCAGCTGTTCAGACCCGGCACCAGGCCCGCACCACCAAGCCATGCCGCGTCGCCATAGGGCCTTTGTTCCCTTGCCCCAATTTGAGTTGTGTTGTCCTGAGTTGGCAGCTGGCTAAACTTAAGGCTTTCGATCTGGAGTGATGCTCATCATGATCTCGCCCAAGCAAGTTTCCACCCAACTGCTGGCCGCCGTCCTTGTCCTCGCGACGCAAACCGCGCAGGCTCAAAACATCAAACCGGGCTTGTGGGAAAACCAGATGCAGCCGCAACTCAGCCCTGAGCGGCAGGCGATGATGGCCGAGGCTCAAAAGCAGATGAGTGCGATGTCGGCCGAGCAGCGCAAGATGATCCAGGACATGATGGCCAAAAACGGCATCAATGCCGACATTGGCGCCGGTGTCGTGACGCTGAAGGTCTGCATCAGCCCTGAGCAAGCTGCGCTGAATGAGTTGCCGATAGACAGCAAGGGCAAGTGCAGACACCAGACCCAGCGCAGCGGCAAGCAAATCCAGACCCAGTTCACCTGCAGTGAGCCGCAAATCAGCGGCGAAAGTACTGCAACGATTCTCAGCCCCGAGTCCTACAGCTCAACGACGCGCGCCACCACCCAAGTGAACGGCAAAGGCGAAACCATGTCTTTGACGGGCCATGGGCGCTGGCTGGGTTCCGACTGCGGCGGCATCGCGCCGATGAGGGCAAGCAAAGCGAATTGAGGTGTGCGTGCTCTGGCCTATTCGATCATGCCGCGCTGAGCTGCGCGTTCGGGGTCGTTGAATTTTGCCAGCGCCGTCCTCATCGGCCTGAAGCCCAGCTTGGCATAAAAAGCCTCTTTGCCGGGCGCCGCATACAGCATCACATTGAGCGCGCCGGCCTGCTCGACCAGCGAGTCCATGATGGCGCGACCCAGTCCTCGGCCCTGATACTCAGGCAAGAGCGCGACGTCAAAGGCCACGGTCCAGAGCGTGCTGTCACTCAGCGCGCGGCCGGCGCCGATGATCTTGCTATCTGCATAGACAAAGCAGCGGACTTGGCTGTTCCTGAAACTCAGCGCCAGCGTGGCCGGATCGCGCGCTCCCAAGGGCGCACGCTCGAACACATCGGCCAAAGCCAGCCAATCCACGCGCTCGATATCGGTGCACAGCCGCGTTTCTCCCAAGGCCTCAATCATCGGCTCATCCCTGCTCATGGCGTGCCCGCGTAAACGATGAAGCCGCCATGCTTGCCAACCTTGTCGTAGAGCCGCCGGCCGGCCAAGTTCGACTCATGCGTGTGCCAGTAAACCCGGTCGATGCCGGCCTGCCGCGCGGCCTCGCTAACGCCGACTATCAGCGCACGCCCGACGCCAAGACCGCGCTGCGTCGGCGCGGTGAACAGGTCTTGCAGATAGCAAACACTGTCCAGAAGCGTCGTGCTGCGGTGAAACAGATAGTGGCTCAAGCCGAGCAGCTCGCCGGCGCGCTCGGCCACCAGTGCGAACACCGGCTCCTGCGGGTCGAAAAAGCGGGCCCAGGTGGACGCGGTGATGGCGGGGGCCAATGCGGTTTCGCCGGCGCGGCCGTAGAAGGCGTTGTAGCCGTCCCAAAGCGGTTGCCAGGCTTCGCGGTCACTAGGGGCGACGGGGCGAACGATCAAAGATTGCGGCATGTCGGGCGTCATTTGGGCTGTGGACTGATGGAGTTTGATCAAGCGCGCAGCGTGGCCAGCCGCGCCTTCACCGCCGGCCAGTCGCTGTCGATGACGGAGAAGTAGACGGTGTCCCTGACCCTGCCGTTGTCATTGACGATGTGGCGGCGGAAGATGCCTTCCTGCGTGGCGCCTATGCGCGCAATCGCAGCGCGCGACTTGTCGTTCAAAAAGTCGGTCTTCAGTTCGACCCGGTGCGCGCCCAGCGTCTCGAAGGCATGGGTCAGCAACAGCGTCTTAGCCTCGGTGTTGACGCTGCTGCGCTGCAAGGCCGGGGCCACCCAGGTCCAGCCAATCTCCAGGCGGCGGTCGCGCAGCGAGATATTGCCGAAGCGGGTGCTGCCGACCACAGGCCCGCTCTGCCCCGGCCCGGCCAGCACCAGCGCGAAGGGCAGCGCGACGCCCTTGGACTGATCCTCCAGTGCTGATTCGACATAGACGCGCATTTCGGCCGCCGTGCTGATCAGCGTAGGGACCCAGCGCCAGAGCTCGGGTACCAGGCCGACGGCGGCGAGCCCATCGACATGGGCAAGGCTCAAGGGTTCCAAGCGCAGGCTGGGGCCTTGCAGGGTGACGGGCGCGACTTGCATCGGAGGGATAGGTGTCATGGGCAGGAGTTCTTGAGAGGAGTAAAGGAATTGCTTAGAGGCCCAGCTCGGCCATCCAGGCGGCAAGGTCCTGCTCGGCATGCGTGCCGGCGGCCATTGCTTCCCGGATGCGGCTGCGCTCGGCCGCGCTGCGGTTCTGACTCAGCTTGAACTTGCCTTCCCAGCGCCGGACATGCAGGCGAAAGCCGACGATAGCGCTCAGCAACTTGCTTTGATAGTCTTCCGGCAAGCCACGCCACTGGGCTGCATAGGCAGGTTCATGCTGGGCGATCAGGCGCTTGAGCAGGGCGTCCTTGTCCTGCGCCTCATCGATCAGCTCCAGCTCGCCATAGGCATGCACGGCCGCGTAGTTCCAGGTCGGCACTGCGAGCTTGCTGTCGTAGTGGCGCGGCGACACATAGGCGCTTGGGCCGCTGAACACCGCCATCACGTCCCGACCTTGGCCATGCAGTCCGGACAGCCAGCTCCAATGCGGATTGGCCCTTGCCATATGGCCTTCCAGCAGCATGCTGCAGCCCTCTCTTTGGGAGACTTCTTCCAGCAAGGTCAAAGGCAGATGGCTGCCAAAGCCTTGGCCCTGGGCATCGGGCCCGATCAGCAAGGCGAGTGGGCAAAGCCTGATCAAACGGCGGGCATGTGCCGGGTCTTCGGCGGCGAAATGGGCAGGTGTGTACATGCAAGCGATCTCAGGGTAATAGGCGATTCAATCCATCGAGTGCTCAGCATAGAGGCTGGCTTGGTACGATCAAAGATCCACTTTATGCAAATATCATGGAACCAATAAGTACAGCGCGTCTGACCTTGGATCCAGCCGGCATGCACTTGCTCGCCGGCCAGGGCTTGGCGCAGCAGATCCACGCGCAGCTGAAAGACAAAATCCTGCACGGCACTTTGGCCGCCTCGGCGCGCCTGCCGACCACGCGCCAGCTCGCGCTGGCACTCAAGGTTTCGCGCAATACCGTCGTACGCGCATATGAGGCCTTGATCAGCGAAGGCTTTGTGGTCGGGCGCGTCGGCTCGGGCTGCTTTGTCGCGGCACTCGCGAGCCTGGCAAAGCCGCAGCCCGCAGGTCATGCAGTCAAGCGCGAATCCCAAGGTCCGAGCACGCCGCTCTGGGCGCGGCTAGAGGGCTTTGAGCCTACGCCGACATTGACGGC
Source organism: uncultured Roseateles sp. (assembly GCA_963510335.1). Taxonomy (GTDB): domain Bacteria; phylum Pseudomonadota; class Gammaproteobacteria; order Burkholderiales; family Burkholderiaceae_C; genus Paucibacter_A. Next base: position 19,534 of record CAUPEV010000002.1, on the reverse strand, counting down.
GGCGCTGCAGGCGCGTGCCTTTCGCCATGGGCTGCCGGCGCTGGATCTGTTTCCGCATGCCTTGTGGTCGCGCCTGCAAGCTCGCTTCTGGCGTGAGCAAGGTCGCCCCCTGTCGCCCCACAGACCACAGCGAAAGGCTGCCGGCCTCAGCTACGGCGAAGCGGCCGGCCTGCCGCGTCTGCGTGAGTTGATCGCCGCCTATTTGAGCCACTCGCGCGGCCTGCAATGCAGCGCCGATCAGCTCATCATCACGGCCGGCTCGCAACAAGCAATTGCAATGGCCGCCTTGGCACTTTTGCAGCCCGGCGACCGCGTCGGCATGGAGTCGCCCGGCTACCGCGCAGCCGCCGCGGCGCTGGGCCTGAGTGGCGCCGAGGTCGTGCCGGTGCCGCTCGACGGCCAAGGCTTGCGAATCGGCGCCTTGCAGGCCTTGGGGCCTGTTCGCATGGTCTACACCACGCCCTCGCATCAGTACCCGACCGGCGTGACGATGAGCTTGCAACGCCGGCTCGAGCTGCTGGCCTGGGCTGCACGCGAACAGGCCTGGGTCTTGGAGGATGACTATGACGGCGAGTACCGCTTCAACGGCGTACCGCTGGCGCCACTCGCCAGCTTGGATCAGCAGCAGCGCACGCTCTATGTCGGCAGCTTCTCCAAGCTCTTGTTTCCCGGCTTGCGGCTGGGCTATCTGGTGGCCCCCGCTGGGTGGCTGCCAACGCTGGCCAAGCTGCGCTCGGTGCTGGACCGGCAGTCATCGATTGCTGACCAGGTCGTGATGGCGGATTTCATGGCCGAGGGCCATTTCCTGCGTCATGTGAGGCGCATGCGTCGCGCTGCACTGGAGCGCCGCGACGCCTTTTTGGAGGCCTGGTCACAAGACCTGGCACCCGCATTGCCTTCGGCCTTGCGAAGCCTGCGTTTGCAATCGATAGATGCAGGGCTGCAGGCTTTTTTACCTCTGCCCTCGCGCGCCTGGGAAACCAAGCTGGTCGCCGCTGCAGTGGCGGCCGGTATCGAGCTGGGGGGCTTGCATCAGGTCGGCGGCCTGCCTGCGCATAGCCAAGAGGCCGGGCTGGTGTTTGGCTTTGCCTCGGTCACGCCGCAAGAAATCCGTCGTGCGGCGGCGGCCTTGGCCCAGGCTTGGCGGCCGCTGTGGAACGCGACCGCAGAGTAGACAGGCCCGGCCTTTGCGCCGGGCCTCGGTTCTACATTAAACCGACTTGCGGCGGCGCGCCATCATGCCCACCAGGCCGAGGCCAGCGGACATCAAGGCATAGCTTGATGGCTCAGGTACAGCAGCCACAGCCGTGGCCAGGGCCAGATCATTGACCGTCAACCAAGTCCCAGGAACATCGCCAACTTCGACGGTCAAGGACGTGATCGCACCGGTGGACACAAAGCCGATGAAGCTGGTGGTGCTGCTGCCGACCAAGCTGTGGGAGGTCGTGCCATCTGCATCGGTCACGGTCAGAAAGGAGGTTTGATTGGCGACAAAATCACCAAACAAAGAGGTGCCAAAGAAGTTGCCGCCAATGCCGCGTACTGCGGTGCTGAAGCCGTCGAAGGTCACCAAGGCCTTGCGCTCATTGGTGCTCAGCCAGATATCGCTTGGATCCTCACCGGCGGTCCAGAACGAAGTTTCACCACTCGTCACCGTGCCGGTGTATTGGACAGATCCGGCAGAACGCGTGATCGGACCTTCGACCTGATCGAGCTCGGGCAAATCGTTGAAACTGTCGACGCCCCTGCCGGCGGTGGCGGCATTGAAGCTTTCCAGGGTGGTGTAGACCGTCACCGTGGCTTGGGCAGTGCCAGCGACTGCCAAAAGGGCTGCCAGCGCGAGAGGTTTGATGAGCAGGTTCTTAGTCATGATGTCCTTGAGAAGAATTGAGGGTGCTTGACTGCAAGGCTTTGAAGCCAGAGGCGGCGAAGCAAATATCGCCGCAGGCCGACGCGTCGACAACTGGTGTATTCAATTAATGGCTAATGCCTAAAGGACAACCCTGAGAACTTGGCGGCCCCAAATTGCCCGCTCGCGTTCAAGCAAAAGGCTCAAATCTTGCCCGTGAAAATGCGGCACAGCCAGCCCAGATACCAGTCCAGCAAGGCCTGCCAGCGGCTCTTTTTCGGTGTCGCAGCCTCGGCCGGCGCGGCTGCATAGCGCGCTTGCAGCGCCGTGTTGAAAGCGGTGAAAAACTCACCCGCCATCTTCTGAGCCGCCATATCCACCAGGCGTGAGCCGATCTGCGCGAGCTTGCCGCCCACGCTGGCTTGCACCTCGTAATGCAGCAGCGTCTGCGCGGGCCCTTGAGCTTCGAGCCGCACCTGCGCTGTGCCCTTGCCATGCCCCGCCGCGCCGCCGCTGCCCTCAAAGGCCAGGCTATAGCTGTTCGGTGGCTGCAGGTCGGCCAGCTTCAGCTTGCCCTTGAACTTGGCCTTGACCGGCCCGACCGCCACCGTCAGCAAGGCTTCATACTCATGCTCCCCGATCAGGGTCAAACTGTCGCAGCCGCTGATGCTGGCCTTGAGCAGTTCGGCATCATTGAGCGCCGCCCAGGCTTGCGCCTGGGAGACGGGCAGGGTTTCTTGTCCGATCAATTTCATGGTTTGGCTTCGTTACTTGCGAGTACCTTCATCAACTCTTGCAGACTGGCCAGATTGTGTACCGGCAAATGCTGCGTCACCTCAGGCAATAGCGCACGCACGCCGGCCGCCTTGGGCTCGAAGCCGTCGAAGCGCAGCAAGGGGTTCAGCCACAGCAGGCGCTTGCAGCTCAGTCGCAGGCGCTGCGCTTCGAAGGCCAGGCGCCGGCAGGCGGGATCGTGCTCGCTGCCTTGCTCTAGACCATCGGTGATCAGCAGTACGGTCGTCTGACTGTCAAGCACGCGTCGCGCCCAGTGCTGGTTGAATTCATGCAAGCAGGCACTGATACGGGTGCCGCCCGACCAGTCCTGCACCCGCCGCGACACCGCGCCCATCGCCAGGTCGGGGTCGCGCTGCTGCAGCAGGCGCGAAATATGCGTCAAACGGGTCCCGAAGACGAAGCTATTGATGCGCACCGCTTGCCGCTTTACTTGCGGGTTAGCTAGACCATGTGCCAAATGCAAAATCATCCGTGAATAGCGGCTCATCGAGCCCGAGATGTCGGCCAGGATCAGCAAGGGCGCCGCGCACTCGCGCCGCTGCTGCCGCAACAGCGCCAGCGACTCGGCCCGCGCCTGCGCACGCAAGCTACCGCGCCAGTCCACGCGCCCGTGCGCGGAGCCAATCCAGCGCCGCGTCAGCCTGCTTTGCAGCAGCGGCGCGAGCTGCGCAAGCAGATGCTTGGCTGTCGACCATTCTTCGGCCGTCATGGTGTCAAAGTCTTGCTGGCGCAACTGTTCGCGCTCGCTCCAGCTCAAGCGGGCGTCGATCTCGATTTGCTGCTGCTCTGCCTCGCGTCTTGCCTCGCTCGCTTGCGGCGAATGAGGAAACAGCGCTTGCGCCAGCCGGCGGTTCTCCGGCAAGGCCGGCATGCCCGGCTTGGCTTGCACCTGCGGCAAGAGCATGCGCATCACCCGGCCGAGCAGATCGGGGTCGCGCCAGAAGATGTGAAAGGCCTGATCGAACAGCGCGCGGTGTTCGGCGCGGTCCAGCAAGCAGGCGGACAAGGTGGCGTGAAAGTCTTGGCGCGAGGTCATGCCGGCCACCTGCAGCGCTTGCAAGCTCAGCAGCACACGGTCACTGCCGACTGCCATGCCGGCCTCGCGCAAAACGCGCGCGAAATGCATCACGTTCTCGGCCAGATGCCCACTCGAATTCGGCGCCAGGCCCTCTTCAGCCATGGCCAGCCGTGGCAAGCGACCGCACCTGCTCCAGCAGCCGTGCGGCCTCGGAGCCCTGCACACGAGCAATATCGTCCTGATATTTCAGAAGCACACCCAGCGTCGACTGCAGCGTCGCCGGGTCAAGCACCAAGGCATTCAACTCCAGCAAGGCACGCGACCATTCAATCGTCTCGGCCACGCCGGGCAGCTTGTAGAGATCAAGTCGGCGCAGGCTTTGGATGAAGGCAACGATCTGGCGCGCCAAGACCTCGGGTATGCCAGGTAATTTTAACGTTAGTATTTCCAGCTCGCGGGCGGCGTCGGGGAAGTCGACCCAGTGATAGAGGCAGCGCCGCCGCAGCGCGTCGTGAATCTCGCGCGTGCGGTTGGAGGTGATGATGACGATGGGCGGCTGCATTGCCTTGATCTCGCCCAGCTCGGGGATGGTGATCTGGAACTCGCTCAAGACCTCCAGCAAATAGGCCTCGAAGGCCTCATCGGCGCGGTCCAGCTCATCGATCAGCAAGACCGGCGCGACCACGTTGGCCGGGTCAATCGCTTTCAGCAAAGCGCGCGGAATCAGGAAGCGGCGCGCGAACAGATCCTCGCTGAGCGAGGCTTTTTGCTCCGCCCCTTCAGCCAGCCTGATCTCCAGCATCTGGCGCGCGTAATTCCATTCATAAGCGGCAGCGTTGAGATCCAGGCCTTCATAGCATTGCAGCCGGATCAGGGGCCGATCCAGCATCAAAGCCAAGGTCTTGGCGATCTCGGTTTTGCCGGTGCCCGGCTCGCCCTCCAAGAGCAGCGGGCGCTGCAGGCGCAGCGCGAGAAAGGTCGCGGTGGCGAGTTCACGCTGCGCCACATAGCCATGCGCCATCAATAGCGCGGCGGTCGCGTCTATCGACGCCGGCAAAACCGCTTGCGTGTCTTGTGTCACTGGCAGGCGGCCACCGCCCGCCCGGCGAGCACCGGGATCAAGGCTGCCCTGTAGTCGGCCGAGCCGTGCAAATCGCTGTTGAGATTGGCCGCGCTGATGCTGACCGCCAGCGTCACGGCGGGGCTCCACTTGGCACTCAATGCGGTCTCGAGTGCTGTCGCGCGGAAAACGCCGGCCCCCGCGCCGGTCACGGCCACACGCACGCCGGCGGCGGTTTGGGCGACAAACACGCCGACCAGCGAGAAGCGCGAGGCCGGCTGCTTGAACTTCTGCCAAGCCGCCTTGGCCGGCACCGGGAAGCTGACCGAGGTGATGATCTCGCCCGGCTGCAAGGCGGTCTCAAACATGCCGAGGAAGAAGTCATCGGCGGCGATGCTGCGGCGGTCGGTATAGATGGTCGCACCCAGGCCCAAGACCGCCGCCGGGTAGCAGGCGGCCGGGTCGTTATTGGCCAGGCTGCCGCCCAAAGTGCCACGGTTGCGCACCTGTCGGTCGCCGATGCGGCCGGCCAGATCGGCCAGCGCGGGGATGGCTTGCTGGACCGCTTTGCTGGCGGCCACCGCCGCATGCGTTGTCATCGCGCCGATCACGACATGGGCGCCCCTCCTCTCATCATTCACGCGAATGCCTTTCAAATCGGCCAGCCCGCTCAGGTCGATCAAGGCCTCGGGCGCGGCCAGGCCGAGCTTGATCGCGCCGAGCAAGGACTGACCCCCGGCGATCAGCTTGGCCTCGGCCGCCGCTGCCCTGCTGCTGGCATCCACCAAGGAGCTGGCTTGGGTATAGGTGAAGCTTGTCATGTGCATTCTCCTCAACTGTTCAGCGGGTCGCTTGAATGGCTTGCCAGACCGCATGTGGCGTGGCCGGCATCGCGATGTCTTTGACGCCGATCGCGTCGCAGATCGCGTTGATGACGGCCGGCGGCGAGCCGATCGCACCGGCTTCGCCGCAGCCCTTCACGCCCAGCGGGTTGTGCGTGCAAGGCGTGCCCTTGGCCGTCTTGATCTGGAAGTTAGGAAAATCATCGGCGCGTGGCATCGCGTAGTCCATATAGCTGCCGGTCAGCAACTGGCCCGACTCGGTGTCATAGATGCCATGCTCCAGCAGCGCTTGGCCTATGCCTTGTGCGATGCCGCCCTGCACCTGGCCTTCGACGATCATCGGGTTGACGATATTGCCAAAGTCATCCACGGCGCTGAAACGGTCCACCCGCACATGGCCGGTGGCCGGGTCGACCTCGACCTCGCAGACATAGCTGCCGGCAGGGTAGGTGAAGTTGGTGGGGTCATAGAACGCGTTTTCGTTCAGGCCCGGCTCCAGCTTGTCGAGCGGGTAGTTGTGCGGCACATAGGCCGTCAGCGAGACGGATGCAAAAGGCACGCTGCGGTCGGTGCCGGCGACCTTGAAGACACCGTTCTCGAATTCGATGTCGGTATCCGCCGCCTCCAACAAGTGGGCCGCAATCTTCTTGCCCTTGGCGATCACCTTGTCCACCGCCTTGACGATGGCCGTGCCGCCAACCGACAGCGAGCGGCTGCCGTAAGTGCCCATGCCGAACAGCACTTTGCCGGTATCGCCATGCTGGATGTCGACGTCCTCAAACGGGATGCCCAGCTTGTCGGCCACCACCTGCGCGAAGGTCGTTTCATGGCCCTGGCCATGCGAATGGCTGCCGGTGAAGATCGTCACCTTGCCGGTCGGATGCACGCGCACCTCGCCAGCCTCGAACAGACCGGCACGTGCGCCCAATGCGCCGGCAATATTCGACGGCGCCAGCCCGCAGGCCTCGATATAGGTCGAGTAGCCAAGGCCGCGCTTGAAGCCCTTGGCTTCGCTCTCGGCGCGACGAGCTGCAAAGCCGGCCACATCAGCCAACTCGATCACGCCGTTCAGCGTCGCGTCATAGTCGCCGATGTCATAACTCAGGCCAACCGGCGTCGCATAGGGAAACGTGCGGATGAAGTTGCGCCGGCGCAGTTCGGCCGGGTCTATCCCCAACTCACGCGCGGCGGTCTCCACCAGGCGCTCGACCACATAGGTCGCTTCGGGGCGGCCCGCGCCCCGGTAGGCATCGACCGGCGCGGTGTTGGTGAACACGCCCGTGACTTCGGCGTAGATGGCCGGCGTGGTGTACTGACCGGCCAGCAGCGTCGCGTACAAAATCGTCGGTACGCTGCTGGCAAAGGTGGACAGGTAGGCCCCCAAGTTGGCCGTGGTGTAGACCCGCATGGCGAGGAACTTGCCGTCCGCATCCAGGCCCAGTTCGGCCACGGTCGCGTGGTCGCGGCCATGGGCGTCGGTCAGAAAGGATTCGCTGCGCTCGGCGGTCCATTTGATCGGCCGGCCGAGTTGGCGCGTGGCCCAGGTCAAGGCGGTCTCTTCACCGTAGAGAAAAATCTTGGAGCCGAACCCTCCCCCCACATCGGGCGCCACCACGCGCACCTTGTGCTCGGGGATACCCAGCACAAAAGCGCACATCAAAAGCCTCTCGACATGCGGGTTCTGGTTTGCGACATACAGCGTCCAGCTCTCATCGCCGGGGTTGTAGCTGGCATTCGCCGCCCGTGGTTCAATCGCGTTAGGAATCAGGCGGTTGTTGCGAAACTCTAGCCTGGTGACATGGGCGGCGCGTACAAAAGCTGCATCGGTGGCGGCCTTGTCGCCGCAGCCCCAGGTGTAGCAGACGTTGTCCGGGGCTTCTGTGTGCACGCTGCTGGCGAAGTCTTTGGCGCGGGCCGTGTCCACCACCGGTGTCAACTCCTCGTAGTCGACCTCAATCAGCTGCGCGGCCGCCTTGGCCTGCTCATAGGTTTCGGCCACCACCAGCGCGACCTGGTCGCCGACATAACGCACCTTGCCATCGGCCAGCACCGGGTGCTTGGGTTCCTTCATCGGTGAACCGTCCAGGCTCTTGATCAGCCAGCCGCAAGGCAGGCCGCCCACAGTTCGGAAATGCTCGCCGGTGTAGACCGCCAGCACGCCTTCCGCCTCGGCTGCAGCGCTCGTGTCAATCGACTTGATCGCAGCATGGGCGTAGGGCGAGCGCAGGAAATAGGCGTAAGTCTGGCGCGGCAGCACGATGTCATCGGTGTACTGGCCGCGCCCGGTCAGAAAGCGCGCGTCTTCGCGGCGGCGAATGCTTTGGCCGATCAGGCCCGCTTGTGGCGCGTTCATGGCTGCACTCCTTTGACGCTGTTGGCTGCGCCCAGCATGACAGCGCGCACGATGTTCTGGTAGCCGGTGCAGCGGCAGAGATTGCCTTCCAGCGCCTCCCTGACCTGGGCCTCCGAGTGACAACCATGGTGTTGAACCAGGTCCACCGCGCTCATCACCATGCCCGGCGTGCAGAAGCCACATTGCAGGCCATGGCATTCCTTGAAGGCAGCTTGCATGGGGTGCAGCGTGCCGTCTGCGGCGGCCAGCCCTTCGATGGTGGTCACTTCGGCGCCGGCTGCTTGCACGGCCAGCATGGTGCAGCTTTTCACCGCATGGCCGTTCACATGCACGGTGCAGGCGCCGCATTGACCGGTGTCACAACCGAGATGAGTGCCGGTCAGGGCCAGGTCTTCGCGCAACAGTTGCGACAACAGGCGCTCGGGCGCGGTGCTGCGCGTGACCGTCTTGCCGTTGACCTTGAGCGTGATCTTGTCATGGCTCATCTCTCGTCTCCTAGAGGGTGCGGGCTTGTTCTGGGGGGCCGCGCCATCATCGCCGCGGCGTCGGTGCTGCGCCATCTACGGTTTACCCGCCTGTATGCCCATACATGACCCACCCGGCGCGCGGGCAAATGTTCCGACTTGGCACAACAGCTGCATGAACGATATCGGCAGGATCATGCGACCATGGCAGTTCCGGCCGCTCTCGGTCATGCAAGGCTCAGCCCATCATGGAAAACGCTCATCACCACTTCAATGAACTGTTCTCACAACTGGGTCTGCCCAGTGATGACGCAGGCATCCACGACTTTCTGAGCCGCCACGCCCCCTTGGCGCCGGAGATTCGCCTGGCCGACGCGCCGTTCTGGAATGCCGCGCAGGCCGAGATGCTGCGCAAGGCACGGCTTGATGACGCCGATTGGGCCGAGTTGGTGGACCAGCTCGACGCCGCGCTACGTTATCAAGAGTGAGCCAGAATCTCGCAAGAAGAGCTTTGGCGGGCCTCGCCGCGCAACGTACGATTGCCATATGGATAACGTTGACTTAGATGTGTTGCGGCGGGTGGCCGCTTGGTCGAAAGCCGGGCATGCCGTGGTGCTGGGCACCATCACGCGCACCTGGGGTTCGGCGCCGCGCCCGGTCGGCTCGGTGGTGGCGGTGCGCGATGACGGCCAGATCGCTGGTTCGGTGTCGGGCGGCTGCATTGAGGATGACTTGATCACCAAGGTTCGCGAGGGCGCCTTGCGGCTTGCCCATCCTCAGCTGCAGCGCTGGGGGGTCGGGGCCGAAGAAGCGACCCGCTTTGGTCTGCCCTGTGGCGGCACGCTGGAATTGTTGCTGGAGCCGCTATCTGAAGACTCTTTGATTGATGCGCTGCTGACCCGGCTGGACCGCGGCGAGCGCGTCTGCCGCACGCTGGACCTGGCCAGCGGCGCGGTGATCTTGAGTCCGCCGCTGGCCGGCGCTGATCTGCTGAGCCTCACCGAGCAAACGCTGGTCACCCATCACGGCCCGCAGTGGCGTCTATTGATCATCGGTGCCGGTCAAATGACGCGCTACCTGGCCAGCATGGCGCTGGGCCTGGACTACCAGGTTTTGATTTGCGACCCGCGTGAGGAATATGCAGACGGCTTTGCCTTGGCAGGCGTGACGCTGACGCGGGAGATGCCCGATGACGTGGTGATGGCCTTCGCCCCCGATGGGCACAGCGCCGTGGTCGCCCTGACACATGACCCCAAGCTTGATGACCTGGCGTTGATGGAGGCGCTCAAGAGCCCGGCCTTTTATGTCGGCGCGATCGGCTCGCGCGTCAATCAAAGCAAGCGCAAGGCGCGCTTGGCCGAACATTTCGGCCTGACGGGCGAGCAGCTCACACGCCTGCACGGCCCAGTTGGTCTGCATATCGGCGCGCGCACACCGCCCGAGATTGCCTTGTCCATACTCGCCCATATGACGGCCGAGCGCTACGGCGTGCGCTTGAGCAGCTCGCAGCTTCGCTCGGGCGCTGAAGGCGGCTGTGCGGTCTAGTTGGCTGGCAGCGGCGCTGGCCCTGATCACCCTGACGGCAGGCGCAGCCGACTCGGTGCGTGAGCAAGAAATTGCCGAATGCCGCCCCGGCGAAATCGCCACTTGGGCCGATGGCCAAGACCGCCCTGCTTTGAGCAACCCGCTTGTCTTTGTCTACTGGCATGCCGGTGCACCGGCCTGGTTCTCGTCCGCGCAGATGATGGCGGTATTGAAACGTGCGGGCCGCGCCTGGGGCGACTGCGGCGTGGCAAGCCAGGTGATTGCCTTGGTCGGCAATGCGGAGCTGCCTCCGGAGGCTGTGGTCGTGCAGTGGAGCGAGGCCGGCAGCAAGGGCAACTTCGGCCTCGCCAACCTGGGCCAGCGCACGCTGGCGTTGAGCCCGGCGATGTTCCAGCTGCTGCGCACCCGTAACCCGAACTACCCGGCCGAGCAGACCTTGCAGATGGTGGTCTCGCATGAGATGGGGCATTTCTTCGGCCTGATGGCGCATTCGCGCCGCTGCGTTGACGTCACCTCGTACTACAAAGACGGCAAAGGCGGTTCTTGCTATGCGCGCGACCTGACGCAGCTCAAGACCGTGGTCGAGTACCGCTCGACGCTGCCGACCGCCTGCGACATCCAGCGCTGCCGCATTGCCAATGGCCTTGCTGCCAAGCCTAAATAGTGTTCTTCTTCCTTTTCCTGAAGTTTTCTCCCTCATGAGCCTGTTCTATTCCATGGCCAAAGCCGGCCTGATTGCGGCGAGTTTGTGTTGCGCCCTGCCCGCGCTGGCCGCAGCACCCGACTATCTGGCGGGCCAGGCTTTGCTCAGCAAGCCACAGGTTTCGAGCAGCAATCAAGACCGTACTTTGATCTACCGCTGGCTGTTCGCCAGCGATGATTTGGCCGAGATCGAGCGCCGCACGCGCAGCGTGCTCGACTCTGCTGCAAAAAATTGGGTCCTGGCCGCCGACCTGCAAGCGGCCGGCCGGCTAGCGCTGGAGCAACGCAAATTCGAGCGGGCGCAGAGCGCATTTGCGCGCGCCCTCTCGCACGCCAAGGCTAAGCCGCAAGACAAGGCAGCCGCGCTGATGGGGCTGAGCCAAGTCGCACTGCAACTGCGCGACTATGAGGGCGCACTCAGGCAGGCCCAGGCCGGCATCAAACTCAAGCCCTCGGCGGACGGCCTGATCGCCCAGGCCGACGCGCTGATCCGCCTGGGCCGCACGGCCGAGGCGATAGCCGCCGCCGAAGGAGCGGTGGCATTGGATCCACAGCATGAGATGGCGCATTACTTGCTCGGCAACGGCTATGCGCGCATGAACTACAGCGAGCTGGCGGCGCTGCAGCCGGGCGCATTTGCGCAGGCGCAGCAGCTGACACGCGAGGCGTCGGACGCCTTTGTGGCCGGAGACTTCAAACGCGCTGCCGCGCTGAGCGAGCAAACCTTGCGCCTGCTGCCGGGCTACGGCCGCGCCCATGCGGTTCTCGCCAAGGCGCTGGAGTCGCAGCGCCTCCTGATTGATGTGCACCGGGCCGAGGCCGAGGCGCGCTTTGCCGCCACGCCGATGCCTACCGTTCCTGGCATTGAGCGTTATGTCTTGAACTGGGCCGAGTTGTCTCCGCGCCACCAAAAGCGTGTGGCATTGTCCATCGCCCCATGGAAGGCCTATGTGCCGGTCTTGGTCGAAGGCGGCGCTACGCATTTCATCAAGCCACTGCATCTGCGGCTGTCGGAAACGCCGGGCGCACAGGCGCTGAAGGACCAGCGCATTGGCTATGACTCGCGCCTCTGGGACGACGTGCGCGGCGCGGGTGGCTACAACACGGTGACCGGCATCGAGGATGTAGAGCGCTCCATCTTTGATCGCTACAACACCGTCTTGCACGAGCTGACGCATCAGGTGCATGGCGTGATGACGGGCGAGCAAACCCGCGAGATCCAAGAGCTATACCGGCGCGCCAAGCTGCGCGACGAGGCGACGAAGAACGGCTTCCTGTCGCGCTACGCCGCTGGTTCGGTATGGGAGTATTTCGCCGAGGGCGCGAACAGCCATGACTCGCCGCGCCGCGACGCCTTTGACAACCGCGAGATTGTGCGCGAGCGACTGGTCGAGATCGACCCTGAGCTGCAAGCTCTGGTGGCCCGCTTCTTGAGCCAACAAGAAGTCAGCGCCAGCCTGCCGATCGCGCTGGTCAATGCCGGCAACCAGAAGCTCGAAGAAGGCGATGCCGCAAAGGCACTGGCCTTGTATGCACGCGCCGCGCAGGCGGCGCCGCAAGATGCGGTGGTGCTGACGGCGCAACTCAGCGGGCTCGCCATGAGCGGCGCCGAGCCGGCGGCGGTGCAGGCATTGGCGGCGCACGCGCAAAAAATGCAGCCCGGTAGCGGCCCCTTGGTGGCGGCTGCAGCCGATGCTTTATGGCATGCCCGCCAGAGTCTAGCTGCCGTGACAGACACCTTGGCCGCCAGCCGGCCCGGTTTGAGCACCGACGAAGACCGCTATCTGGTCAATCTGGCCCTGGGTGACAACTACCGCAAGCTCGGCGACGGCCCACGCGCCTTGGCTGCTTTTGATGCCGCCTTGCAATACCAGTCCGACAGCCCCGAGGCCTTGTGGGGCCGCGCCAGCGCGCTGACCATGCTGGATGAGCGCTGGGATGAGGCTTTCGCCGGCTACGAGCAAGCGCTGCGCCTGCGCACCGGGCTGATCCCGCTGCGCGCCGACCTGGTGCAAGACCTGCTTCGCGCCGGCCGCTTCGAGCTGGCCGCCAAGCAGCTGACCGAGGCCTTGCTGCTGGACGCCGACGACCCGCGCTTGGCGGCGCTCGGGGCATGGCTGGCGCTTGAAGGCAAAAAAGATGCAGAGCGCGCGCTGCTCATGGCCACGGCGGCATTGGAGAAGGCACCGTGGAATGACCTGGCGCTGATCGTCAAGGGCGCGGCCTTGAAGTCCATGGGTCGACCAGATGAGGCTCAACAAGCGCTGGCGCCGCTGCGCGAGCGAATGGCGTCAGGGGCGCCGCCACAGTGGTTGTACCGGGCCGACAAGTCGACTTGGGTGTCGGTGCATCAATTGCCGAATGTAGAGCGAGGCTTGATGAAGCGGTGGGTGGGGGAATAGTTGAGCGTGAATGCGATGAGGCCAGTTGCACGCAGATCAATATGTGAACTGTGGACTGTAGGTTTGCGAAGAGGAAAAAATTTCGCAAGATTTGTACCGTGAAATCGCCTCCCGCTCTCAACAGGAGGTTTTCCATGCGCAGTGCCATTTTCATCGCAGTACTGCTACGCATGATCGTTCCGGATTTGGCGCGATCTCTGAATCTCACAGTAATTGGTGATTTCAATCCATATCCGCCGGTAACGATGAATAAAGCCGACCTTGATGAATTAAGCCGGCCGCCAAATTAAGCCGCATCACAGCCGGCGGAAATGAGCCTATCTGACTCAATAATCCTGATGGCTATTACGCAGCCAAGTCGCGGGAAGCTGACACCGCTGGGTATTTAGGCTGAATATTTCCAAATAGCGTTGACCAAGCCAAATAATAAAATATTCCCTCGCGGCCGAGATCGCTTGCCCATCAGAAGCCAAACGCCCCTCGTTCAAAGAATCAGCAAACTAGATAGTGAAAATACGGTGACCTGTGTATACATTGGAAGCCGGTCATCAATCCAGCAGTGCCAACTTCACACCGGTCCCCTCTATCCCTTCTATCCTGGCTCAGCTTTCTCTGTTTCTTTCATGCCCAAGGTGGCTGGCCGGAATATTTGCCAGGCAAAGACAAATGCATGGTGTATTTGCAGGCCCGCAGAAATTTTGCAGCCTGGATGAAGGGGGGCGCTGCAAGGCATCAAAGAATGAGGCCATGCGCCCGAAGTACAGCCTCTGGGGCAGCTCAGTCGACGCCAAAGCGTCGCTTCAGCCCGTCTTGGTCACTTTGCGGCAAGGCGAGGCGGGCAGGCCGTGGTGCTTGAGCAGGTCGGCAATGCGACCCTTGCGGCAGAGATCGGTCAAGGCCGCGTCAAAGGCCAGCCGCTCGCTGCGCTTGACGCGCTGCAGAGACAGGCCAAAGCTGTAGCCAATGGTCTTGGCCGTGCCGGCGGCTTGCAAACCGCCGAAGCCCTCTCCGCGCATCAGCAACAAGGCCATGCTTTCGTTTAGCAAGACCAGGCCCTGTTCGCCATAGCGGCCGGCCAGCAGTTTGCGCAAAACGGTCGGGTTGTCTGGCTCCAACACCGTTTCTACATCCAGGCCCTGGGTCAAGTCAGCGAGGATGAGGCTGGCGCCCGAGGGGCCATACACGCCAACCGTATGGCCCACCAGTGAGTTCGGCCCTTGGTAGTTGAATTCTTGCCCTGCGCGGGCGAAGAACATATAGCGCGCATCGATCACAGGGGCCGAAATGTAGAAGAGCTTGCGCCGCGAGGGCAGATCGACAAAAGCCAGGATGCCATCGACCTCGCCACGCTCGGCGGATCGCAGCGCCCGCCGCCAGGGCAATAACTCGACTTGACATTCGCGCTTGAGCTGCGCGCAGACCTCATGCAGCACTTCCACCATAGGCCCAGCGGCTTGGCCGCCATGGGCATAGGTATAGGGCGGGAAAGACTCGGTCACAAAGCTCAATGGCGGAGCCGAGTTCGTTGCCCCGAAGCCAAAGCTCCATGCGATACCCATCGCTAGACCCACGCCAAGCCTCACCCACATCTGACGAGTCATCAAGTTCCTCCAATGCCGACCCAGCACGCCTGTGTTCTGGCTGTAGCGGCGCTCGGAGCATAGTCGATCGCTGCCGAAGGGCATTTGCCAGCGCCCCAGCCGGCATGCATGCGCGCCAAGGTACAAAACGGTTACAAGGCCTGCATGCAATACTTATGCGCCCAAGCGCCATTCGCAGGGCACTGAGATGGAACTGCGCCGGACGATGCGAAGGCGCCACGCATATTTTTTCTTTTTAGGAACGCGCTATGAAAGTTGTGATTTTGAAGAATGCCGCCGAGGTGGCTGCGTATGGCGCGCAAATATTTATCAAAACCATTGCCGCCAAGCCCAATGCAGTATTGGGCCTGGCGACCGGCTCAACCCCACTGGCTTTGTACAAAGAGCTGATCGCGGCGCGCAAAGCAAACAAGGTTTCTTTCAAGCAGGTCAGCACTTTCAATTTGGACGAGTATCTGGGGCTGGCTGGCACGCATCCACAAAGCTACCGTTACTTTATGAATCAACAGTTGTTTGATCATATTGATATCGACAAAGCCAATACCGCTGTGCCGGCGGGCGATGCAGCGAACCCGCTGGATGCCTGTGCCGCCTATGAAGCGGCGATTTTTGCCAAAGGCGGCGTCGACGTTCAACTGCTGGGCATTGGCCGCAACGGCCACATCGGTTTCAATGAGCCCTCATCGTCACTGCGCTCGCGCACCCGTGTGAAGACGCTGACACGTGCGACCATCGAAGACAACGCGCGCTTTTTCGGGCCCGATGAGTTTCAACCGCATTTGTCGCTGACCATGGGTATTGGGACCATTCTCGAGTCCAAGAAAATCGTGCTGCTGGCGACCGGCGAAAGCAAGGCCGAAGCCATCAAGGCCACGGTGGAAGGCCCTTTGTCGGCAGCTTGCCCGGCTTCGGCGCTGCAACTGCACGAGAATGTCATCGTGATCATTGATGAAGCGGCAGCAGGGAAACTGTCTGATGTCGAGTTTTTCAAACACATCGAAGCCGAAAATCAGAAAATCCTCAACAAATATTCTGTCTAATCGGCGTTCAGCCATTCAGCCACCGAGGAAATTTTCATGACCCAAAGCACCAAAGTTCTGGCTCTGTGCGGCAGCTTGCGCGCCAAATCATCCAATAAGGGCTTGCTGCGCTTTGCGCAAGCCAATGCGCCCGAGGGCATGAGTATTGAAATTGCCGACTTGTCGGCGATTCCTTTTTATAACTCGGACATTACCGAAGTACCGGCGGCCGTCACGCAATTGCTGGCACAGTTTGCCGATGCGGATGCTTTCATTTTCGGCGGCCCCGAGTACAACTACTCGATCTCGCCGGCCTTGAAGAACGCGCTGGACTGGGCATCGCGCGCGCCGAACAACGCCTTGCTGGGTGGCAAAGCCGCCGCCATCATGGGCGCCGGCGGCGGCATGGGCACCTCGCGGGCGCAATACCATTTGCGCCAGGTCTGCGTGTTCATCGACGTGCATCCGCTGAACAAGCCCGAGGTGTTCGCCAATGCCTTTGCGGGGCAGTTTGACGGCGACGGCAACCTCACCGACGACAAGATCAAGGACGGCGTCAAGGCGCAGCTGGCAGCGCTGGCGGCTTGGTCGCTGCAGCTGCGCAAATAGCTGACTGGTTCAAGCGCGGGCCGCAGAGGCATAGATGGGGCCTGTGCTGGCCCCAATCTCTGGCCGCAGCATGCGGGCCTTCCGTCTTTGGCGCAGCCAGTCACACCGACTTGCAGTCTGTCCTTGCTGGCTTGAGCAAGCTGCGCGCCTGGCCTACAGTGCGGCCACTCCGGCCAATCGCTGACGTTGGCCTTCTTTGCGAATCCAAGGCCCGCCGCATGAACCCTGCATCACCCCGCCGCCGTTTGGTCGGCGCCCTCAGCTTTGCGCTTGTATTGACGCTCGGTCTATTCAGCGCCGTCGGCACGGCCAAGGCCGCAACGGCAATAGCCCAAGAGGGCTTTCGGCGCATAGGCGGGATCGAGCAATGGGTCACCATCCACGGACAAGACAGCAGCAAGCCGGTGCTGCTGTTCCTGCATGGGGGCCCCGGCAACCCACTCAGCCCTTTTGCCAAGAACATCTACGGCTCTTGGAGTCGCGATTTCGTGCTGGTGCAATGGGATCAGCGCGGCGCCGGCCTCAGCTTTGGCAAGAACCCCGCGCAAGCGCAAGAATCACTGACGCTGGAGCGCATGGTGGCCGACGGCATTGAGCTGACGGAGCAATTGCAGCAGCAACTCGGACCACGCAAGGTCTTGCTGATGGGCAGTTCCTGGGGTTCGGTGTTGGGCGTGCACATGGCCAAGCGCCGGCCCGACTTGTTTGCCGCCTATGTGGGCACGGCGCAATTGGTCAGCGCGCAGGCCAATGGTTCGGCCAGCTTCACGCAGACCTTGGCCTTGGCTGAGGCGGCCGGCGATGCAAGCACGGTCGCCGCGCTGAAGGCCATAGGCCCGCCGCCACACCGCGACCCGCGCGCGTTTGGCGTGCTTCGCCGCGCGATCAAGGCTTATGAAAGCAAAACCTCCTCCCCCGCTCCCCGCGAGTGGTGGCAGGCCGAGGCCCGCTATCAGAGCGCCGAGGCACAAGCGGCCACGGAAGAAGGCGAAGAGTATTCTTTCCTGCAGTTCCTTGGTCTGGCCGGTGAGGGCATGTTGCCCAAGATCGATCTGCCGGCACTCGGGCCCGAGTACCGCATCCCCATGCACTTCATCCAAGGTGAGCAAGATCTGCTGACGCCGCTCACGGTCACACAGCGCTTTGTGGACAGCATCCAGGCGCCAGAAAAATCGCTGACCGTCGTGCCCTTGGCTGGCCATGACCCCAACCCGGCGCTGATCGAAGCGCAGCAGCGCTTATTGCTGCAAGCAGCGCAGCGCATGTCCAAAGACAATTGATGCAACGCTCGCACAAATTGGGATCTCTCCATGGCTTGATGGTCGCCATCGCCAACAGCGGTGATTTTTGCCGGACCCGGAGGGTCGATGTGATGGTGGGAATCGAATTTTGAAAACACTCCAGACCGAACGCCTGAGCATTCGCCGCATGTCAGCCGCTGAGGATGCGGCCTTTATGTTGGGCTTGCTGAATGACCCCAGCTGGCTGCGCTTCATTGGCGACCGCGGGGTTCGAACACTGGAAGATGCACAAGCCTATATCGAGAACGGCCCGGTCGAGATGTATGGCCGCTTGGGCTTTGGCTTTTGCATCGTTGAAAGCAGGGGCCCGTCAGCGCAGCGTTTGGGGGTGTGTGGCTTGGCCCAGCGCGACTATCTGGACTGCCCCGACATCGGCTTCGCCTTCCTGCAGCAGCATGGGGGCCAAGGCTACGCGTTTGAGGCTGCCGCTGCGGTGCTGCGTTATGGGCAGGGCGAGCTCAAGCTGAAAAGCATTCTGGCCACGACCCGTGTTGACAATCTACGTTCTCAAAAACTGCTGGAGAAACTGGGCTTGCGCTTCGAGCGCCTGATCCCGCATCCGGACGGCAGCGAGCGCCAGCTGATGGTGTATGCCATCAGGGCTTTGTAAAGCTCAAAGAGGCTGGAGCCCGACTCCCTAGGAACGCTCTGCACCCACTCGCGCTGTTTATGCAGAGCATCCCTAGAATGCTTGGCAGCCCACTCATGCAGGAGCAGCGTTCATCATGTCCAAAGCAGCGATCTCGGTTCGAATCTTCGGCTTTTACTTGCTGGGCTTGGGTGCCGTCCTGGTGGCACTGCCAAATCTTCTGTTGAGCCTGTTTTTCATTCCGCCGACCGAGGAGGTGTGGATTCGGGTCGTTGGCGTCTTGGTTTTCAATATTGGCGTGTACTACCTGTTTGCCGCCGCGGCGGAGGCGGTGTCAGCGTTTCGGGCCTCGGTGCTGACGCGCGGTTTGGTATTTCTCGCCTTTTTGGACTTTGCGCTGCTGGGCCTTGCGCCGCCGATGTTGGTCGCCTTTGGTGCGGTCGATATGGGCGGCGCCATCTGGACTTGGTGGGCCATGAAGCAAGATGCTGAGCGCTAAAGCCTTGCCCGGAAATCACCGCCCTGGGCTTGAATAAGCCCCAAACAGCCCGGCAGCAGCGCTTTTGGCTACCGCCGGGTTCGGATTTTTGTACTTGATTCGAAGCCATAGCGGCCATGCGCCTGGATTCGCAAAATGCGCCCTGTTCACACACCAGGGAGCATCCAATCATGAACGCTTTTGCCACCAGCAAGTCTTTTTCATCGATCACCGCCGGCTTGATTGCCGCTTTTGCCTTGACCGCCTGCGGAGACGGCTCCGACCCGGTCGATCCACCGGTGCCGCCTGTGCCCGAGACGCAGATCAACGCCGCCAATATGGTCGACGTGGCGGCACTTGCCGCCTATGAGCGCGCGCAAAGCCTGTTGGTGGCCAATGGCTACCGGCTTTTGCCCCTCTGGTTCTCGACCGGTCAAGACGGCAGCGCCAGCCCTAACTGCTCGGGCGCAGGTACCGTCAACTACAGCCAGACAGGCAATGACTTCAGCCTCAGCGCCAGCAACTGTAAGCACGCATCTGCGGGCAAGGCGTATTTGCTGAACTCGGGCAGCGTCGGCACGAGCAAGGTCGCGAGCGCGACCGGCAATGACTACGATCTGAATTACAAAGACTGGGTCTCATCGCTTCACAACCCTTTGGACGCGGCCGCGCCCGCTACCGTCGCCATCACCGGCAAGGTGGCTGAGCGCTGGTCAGCCGCCGACAAACTGAGCCGTACGGCTGAATACAGTGTCAGCAAGAACGGTCAGCAAATCAGCATCAGCTTTGTTGATACGCTTGAAAAGCGCGGTTTCGAGGAGGCGCTGGCCTCGGCCACAGCGACGATCAAGACCGCCAAGTTCAGCCAAGCCCTGAAGATCGCCATTTACACCGATGCCAGGGCCGA
>CAUPEV010000001.1:0-146953 GCA_963510335.1 uncultured Roseateles sp. | reverse complement strand
GGTCAAGAAGTAAGCGCTGAAGTCTGATTCAGTACGCTGAGTTCGCAGGGCAGGAACGCAGAGCGACTTATCACAGCCTCTGCGTTCTCCGCTTGAATCTGTGATCTCAGCGCCCAGTATTTCCAGCCACGCCCGAATCTCACCGCGCTCACACCCATCACCATGACTGACTTTTTCGGCATACCCTTGCCCGCCCTGCTGGGCCAGCTTTTGCTGGGCCTGGTGAACGGCTCGTTTTACGCGATGCTGTCGCTGGGCTTGGCCGTTATTTTCGGCATGCTCAACATCATCAACTTCGCCCACGGCGCGCTGTACATGATGGGTGCCTTTCTGGCATGGATGGGGCTGGAGTATCTGGGCCTGAACTATTGGGTAATGCTCTTGCTGGCGCCGCTGGTGGTCGGGGTGTTGGGCATCTTGATCGAGCGGCTGATGCTGCAGTGGCTCTACAAGCTTGATCACATCTACGGCCTGCTGCTGACTTTCGGCATCACGCTGGTGATGGAGGGCATTTTCCGCAGCTTCTACGGTGTCTCGGGCCAGCAGTACCAGGTGCCGGAGGCCTTGCAAGGGGCCACCAATCTGGGCTTCATGATTCTGCCCAACTACAGGGCATGGGTGGTGGTGGCGTCCATCACGGTCTGTTTGGGCGTTTGGGCCTTGATCGAAAAGACCACGCTGGGTGCCACTTTGCGGGCCGGCACGGAAAACCCCAAATTGGTGCAAGCCTTTGGCATCAATGTGCCGCGCATGATCACGCTGACCTACGCCGGTGGTGTCGCACTCGCGGCCTTTGCCGGCGTGCTGGCAGCGCCGATTTTGCAGGTCAGCGCGCTGATGGGCAGCAATCTGATCATCGTCGTGTTCGCGGTGGTGGTGATTGGCGGCATGGGCTCCATCCTCGGCTCAATCCTGACCGGCCTGGGGCTGGGCATTGTTGAAGGTTTGACCAAGGTGTTCTACCCCGAGGCCTCGAGCACGGTGGTGTTTGTAGTGATGGCCATCGTGTTGCTGGTGCGGCCAGCCGGTCTGTTTGGCAAGGAAAAATAAGCATGACCGCGCAAGTGTTGACTTCAAAAACTCCGCTCAACCCAATTTACGGCTACGCGCTGCTGTTCGGCGCTATCGCGTTGCTGCCGGCCCTGGGTGTGTATCCGATCTTCGTCATGAAGGTGCTGTGCTTCGCGCTGTTTGCCTGCGCCTTCAATCTGCTGGTCGGCTTTACCGGCCTGCTCAGTTTCGGCCATGCGGCGTTCTTGGGCACAGCCGCGTACGGCGCCGGCCATGCGCTGAAGGTCTGGGGCCTCTCGGCACCGATGGGGCTAATTTTCGGCGCCTTGGCCGCAGGCGGCGTCGGGCTGGCCATAGGCCTGCTGGCGATCAAACGCACTGGCATCTACTTCTCGATGATCACGCTGGCACTGAGCCAGATGCTGTATTTCTTCTTCCTGCAAGCCTCGTTCACCGGTGGCGAGGACGGCCTGCAGTCGGTCCCGCGTGGCAGCTTTTTCGGCCTCGACCTGGCCAACGACCTCACACTTTATTACGTCGTGCTGGCGATTTTCATTGCCGCGTTCTGGCTGATCTACCGCACCGTGCATTCACCGTTTGGCCAGGTGCTGACCTCGATCCGCGAGAACGAACCGCGCGCCATTTCGCTCGGCTACGACGTTGACCGCTTCAAGCTGCTGGCCTTTGTGCTGTCGACCACTTTGGCCGGTTTGGCCGGCGCCACCAAGACCTTGGTGCTGGGCTTTGCGACCTTGACCGACGCGATCTGGACCACCTCGGGTCTGGTGATTCTGATGACATTGGTCGGCGGCATGGGCACCTTGGTCGGCCCCATGGTCGGCGCGCTGATCATTATTGCGCTGGAGAACAAGATCGGCGACCTGGGCAAGGCCCTGGCCGACCTGACCGGCATCAATTGGTTCAACGGCCTGGGTGAATCGGTCAGCCTGGTGACCGGGCTGATCTTCATCGTCTGCGTGCTGGCCTTCCGGCGCGGCGTGGTCGGCGAGGCGATTGCGCTGTGGGACAGAGCCAAACTCAGCGCAGGGAGCGCCGGGAAGTAGATCAGTCCCTGCGCCGGCGATAACCGCTTCAGCCTTGTGCGCTGGTGACGCTCATATCGCAGATACGCCTGCACAAGGCGCGCCGAAATGCCCCCGGATCATCGGCTTTGGCCGAGTTTGGGCGGCGTGTATTTCTCAACAAGGGGTGGCTGGCGGGGTCCGCTCCGGCGGCAAAGCCCGGGCCGTAAATTCTTGCGGCGGTAGGGATCAGGCCAAATTCGGCCCCAAAACGCTGCGCCACCTGGCCCGACACCTGCGGCCCTAAAAATGCCACATGGGCCATGCCACGCACAGCCTCGGCCAAACCCTTGGGATCGACGCCGTAGAACCTTGAATGGGGACTGTTTGCCAAGGCGATGACGGGCAGGCGGCGCTGGGGGGACAGCACATGGTTGCAAAAATCCTCCAGCTGCTCTTCGTCCTCGACTTCGCGAGCTTCACCGAGCACCGGAACACCCCCGTCCTGAAGGTCCAGACGTTCAACCCACATGCCGAGCAAGCGCGGCGGCGCCAGCACAACCGGGGCGCGCGTCACCTCGATGCAAGAGGTCTGGACATCAAGCGTGTCGACTTCACCACTTTCGACCACCATGGCGCGGGTCATCCAGGTGCATGCACCTGCGCGGTCGCTATTGGCCACCGTCATAGACCAGACCGAACCATCCCCGTTGGTGGAGACAGCCAACTCCACGCCAGGCATGGCGCATGAAAAGCGGCTGCGCTCCCGGTCCAAAGGCGAGACCTGCACGGCCGGCCATTTGGCCCGCACCCAGGCCCAGGCGAGTTCACGGGCATTGCGCCGATTGGCGGGTGAGCCATGCGCAGTACGCAGGGTAGTGCGCAGCATCACTTGGGGCTGAACATTCAAGGCTTGCTTGGCGGGGGCACTCGAGCCTGTGGCAGCGAAACGGCTGTGACTGGATAAGTCATGCATATGGAAATCTCTGTAGAAGATGGAAGCATCCTCTACATGCAATATCCAGGCCATACCCGCATGTCTAGGGAAGCTCTGCAGAAATCAAGCCGGTCCGTGCAAGCGCGGTCTCGGGCCGTCTGCTGCGTTGCACTTTTCGCCAATAGCTGCGGCTATTGGCTTCAAACTGCGTCTTGCAGCCCATCCCGATCCGCACTACCCGGCCTCGCCCCGATTTATGCGGAGCTTCCCTAGGCCATTCGGCGGCCTTCAGGCATCAGCTGCGGTACAGGGCGGTCAGGCTTTCGACCAGTTGCGCAGGTCCGAAGGGTTAGTCGATGAACAGGTCGGCTCCGCAAGCCTTGGCGGCAGCTTCGATCTGGTCAAGTGGCTTGGCGCTGATCAACACCACCTTGGGTGCGCTGGCACCGCCAGCCGCCTTAATTTGCTTGCAAGCCTCAACCCCATCAATCGGGCCCGGCATCATGATGTCCATCAGCACCAGATTCGGGCCCAAACTCGCGGTCAAAGCCACGGCGGCCGTGCCGTCAAAGGCTTCATGCACCTCAAATGCACCCGCCAGGTCCAAAGTGGCGTGTAGCAAGGCGCGAATCTCCTCGTTGTCATCGACGATCAGGATTTTCAGCTTCATGCGTTTGGACTCCGACGATTGCGCCTGCAGCGAGGCCAGTGCTGCGAGCGTAACGCAAAGCCGCCACGGTGGCACGCATTCAAGTCATGGAAAGACTCGCGCCGCGTGTCTGAAGCAAACAATCTCGCCGACACAAGAGCAAGACCAACAAGCGCCTCGCTAAACTGAGGCCATGCGCTTGAACCCTATTGCCCCTTACCTGAACCTGATCCGCTGGGACAGACCCGCCGGCTGGCTGCTGCTGCTGTGGCCCACTTTGAGCGCCTTGTGGATTGCCGCCGACGGCTTCCCCGGCTGGCATTTATTGATCGTCTTCACGCTCGGCACGGTGCTGATGCGCTCGGCCGGCTGCTGCGTCAATGATGTGGCCGACCGCGACTTCGACAAGCATGTCAAACGCACCGCTAACCGGCCCGTCACCAGCGGCGCGGTCAGCGTCAAGGCGGCGCTGCTGCTGGGGGCAGGTCTTGCCCTGATCGCCTTTGCCCTGGTGCTGACGACCAATGCGCCGACGATTCTGCTGTCCTTCGGCGCACTGCTGGTGGCAATTCTCTATCCCTATGCCAAGCGGGTGTTTGCGATGCCGCAGGCGGTGCTGGGCGTGGCCTTCAGCTTCGGCATACCGATGGCGTTCTCGGCCACTTTGGGCGGCACCGAATGGAGCTGGGCGGCCATCCAGGCCGCCGTGCCGCTGTCGGCTTGGGCCTTGTTGCTAGCCAACTTGTTCTGGGTCTTGGCCTATGACACCGAGTACGCGATGGTGGATCGCGATGACGATATTCGGCTGGGCATCAAGACCTCGGCGCTGACCCTGGGCCGCTTCGATGTGGCGGCGGTGATGGGCTTTTACGGCGTCTACTTGCTGGCTTGGGCCGCACTGGGTTTACGCTTGGGGCTGGGCCGCGTGTTCTTGCTCGGCATCTTTGTGGCAGCCCTGCAGGTCATTTGGCATTTCAGGCTGATCCGCGACCGCTCGCGCGAGGGCTGCTTCAAGGCATTCCGTGAGAATCATTGGTTGGGCTTCGCGATCTTTGCCGGCACCGCTTTGGATCTCGCGCTGCGCTGAGGCAAGCCGGTCTCATTCGAAGGGGTAGCGCACGCCCAACTGGCGCCGGATTTCATCCATCCAGGCCAAGGTCGCCAAGCTTTCAGCATGCGGCACCACCGGGCTTTCGATGAGACCGGCGCGAACACAGCGCTGGGTCTCTTCGATTTCCGCCTCGAAGCCATTGAATCGCCAAGCTGCCGTGACCTGCTGCGGCGATTCACCATGGCGCAGCAGCACGGCTTCGGTCGCTGAAGAAAACTCGCCGGGCAGACTGATACACCCGCGCTCCCCGAAGATGCGCAAGCCATTGTCAGCATGGCCATCGACGCCACAGATGAATTGCGAGCTGATGCCACCAGGGAAGGTCAACATACCGGCCACGCGCTGATCGACGCCGGTCGGAGCCAACACACCGCTGGCCTGAATCGACAGCGGCTCAGGACAAGCACCCAGCGCTTGCTGCAAGACCCAGCGGGTCATCGTCAAGTTGTAAATGCCGATATCCAGCAAAGCACCGCCGGCCAGTTCAGGGGCGTAAATCCGGCTGCTTGGGTCAAACGGTGAGTTGAAGCAAAAGCTCGATTGGATGCCTCGCACGGGGCCGATGGCCTGATCACGTAACCAGTTTTCGACGACCGCGTAAATCGGCAGAAAGCGCGTCCAAACCGCCTCCATCAAGAAGACATTGCGTTCGCGCGCCAGCTGCACGAGAGCCTCGGCTTGCGCCAGATTGGGCACCAAAGGTTTCTCGCACAGCACAGCTTTGCCGGCTAGCAAGCACTGGCGAACCAAATCGCCATGCTGAGCGTGAGGCGTGGCGATGTAGACGGCATCCAATTCCGGCTGCGCCAGCAAGGCGGCCAAGTCCGTGGCTACTTGCGCCTGAACGGGCTGAGCAAGCGAGCCCAGGAACGCTTGCGCACGCGCAGCATCGCGGCCCAAAACCCAGCGCAGCTCGGCCTCTGCCACATGGGGCAAGGCCTGTGCAAAACGCCGAGCTATTCCGCCGGGGCCGATCACGGCCCAGCAGAAACGTCTCATTTGGACACGCTCAAGTAACCAGGCACCTCAAGCGCCTTTGAGCATCGCCTTCAGCGCTTTGCCCTCGGCGCGTTTGACGCGGGTCGCGGCACGCTGATAGACCTCTTCGGCCTTGGCTCGCAACTCTACGGCCTTGGCCAATGCGGCTTGGTACTTCTCGATCGTGTAGGTGTTCTCGGTGCCGATATAGACACTGCGACCACTCGGTGTTTGACCATAGCGCGGCAAAGACACGGCAAAGCTGCAGTCGCGCACGCGGCTGCTGGCACGTTGACGCACGATAGGCCCAGAGATACCAACCGGCAAGTCGTTACCCTTGTTACCGCTCGGTTTGCGCTGCAGCCTTGACGGGGCCGGCAGTTTGGCAATCCGGCTCAGCAGTTCCTTGGTCGCCAAGGAGAGAGCTGCGGCCGCGCCGCTACCATCTTGCGAATGGTCGGAATAAAGCTTGGTGCCCCCATAACGCAGTTGCCAACCATGTGTACTCTGGTGGTCAATGCGCTGGATGCATTGCGGGACGGCGAATTGCTCGCCGCTAAAAATGACAATATCACGTGTTTTCATGAGATTCCTCAAAACGGCTGATGAACCCCCCTAGTTTGTAATTCTACGGCCTATTGTTCATTTTTGCGCAAGTCATAACGCGATTAATAACCGGTATATTGCCAACTAGTTCCGGTGCGAACAGCTCCATCACACGTAACTGAGCACCGCAGCGGTTGAAAACCGAGTTGCGTGACCACAGCATTTGTTTGGACGCCGGGCTGCCGGTGGCCTTCAGCCACTGCTTCTCCATCTGTCGACGGGTGTGGCCATAACGCGACAAACGCCGGGGCTGCAGCTCACTGCGTTGCACGCGGCGATCGCTGTAAAGCAGGTCTGCAAGTGGTCTTGGGCCCAAACCTTTCAAGGCTCGCCAAGGGCCAGCCAAAGCGCTTGCGTGCAAGCTGGAACGGGCCCAGACCAGAGGGCGGCCGTCGACTCGCAGAATAACCTCGCGCACCAGCGTACAACCATGGCGTGGACGTCCCAGTGCATCCAGCTCGCGTGCGCGCAGCGGCGCGATACGCTGACTGAGCAACTCAACTTCGAAATGCTCGCCTAACTGCGCCAAACGGCGACTCAATGATCCAGGCGCACGCAGCCAATCTCGCAGGCTGTTCCGACTCGCTATACCCATCAGGAAATCAAGCGGCGCCGAACTCGTCACCCAACTCGCGGGCGCGCTGTTGAGCGGCCATGACCGCGCGCTGTATGGCTTGGCCCACACCGTCGGCTTGCATGCTGGACAAGGCCGCATAGGTGGTGCCGCCCTTGGACGTCACCCGCTCACGCAGTGTGGCCGGGCTTTCCTCCGACTGCTGCGCAAGTGCCGCAGCACCTGCGCAGGTAGCAAGCGCCAACTTGCGGCCCTGCTCGGCGCTCAAGCCCATCTCGACCGCAGCGGCCATCATGGCCTCGACGAAGTAGAAGAAATAGGCCGGGCCGGAGCCGGACAAGGCGGTCACGGCATCCAGATCCGTCTCCTTCTCTACCCACAACGTCGTGCCGGTAGGTGCCAACACCTGCTCCACCAAGGCCTTGTCAACCGGCGTGACCTCGGCTCGGGCATACAGGCCTGCGATGCCAGCACCGATCAGCGCCGGGGTGTTGGGCATGGCGCGCACCACGCGCACGGCACCGGTCGCGCGCACCAAGGTCTCGGACCGGATACCCGCCATCACAGACAGCTGCAGTGCATGCGCCACATAGGGCGCACAAGGTGCGGCAGCCTCGGCAAACAGCTGCGGCTTGACGGCCCACATCAGCAAGTCCGCTGCTGCCAAGCTCGCGTCAGCAGCCGCCAATGCAATCAAGCCAAAGTCGGCCTGCAACTTGGCCCGCTGCGCCTCATACGGTTCGACCACCAGCAGGCGCTCGTGCGCATGGCCGGCCTTGAGCAGGCCGCCGATGATGGCACTGGCCATATTGCCGCCGCCGATAAAGGCTATCAAAGGCTCGCTCATAGTGACAGCGCTGCCTTTCAATTCGACGCGGCCGAAGCCGGCTCTGCTGCCGCGGCCGCATCGGCCGGCGCACGCCTCACCACCACGCCGGGCGACAAGGAAATGTCATTGGCCACCATCACCTTGGTGACGAAATGCCGCGTCTCGCCGAAGCAAGAGGTCGGCAGGCCGACCTTTTCTTCGTAATGCAAGGTCACGCGCTGACCCATCACTTCGGTCAACTCGGCGGCGATTTGGTCATTGGCGGCGGTGAACTGGAACTTCTCCACCGTGGCACTGCCAGGGATGGACACCAGCGCCAACTCGCCTTCCCAAGTCTTGCAGACCCAGCCTTTCTTGGACAGCTTTTGAATCCAGCCGGCACGCTCGCCCGATGAATAGCTCCAATTCAGGGCGATATAGAAATAGCCCGCGGCCAGCAGGCCCAACACCAACAAGGCCAGCAAAATTCTCTTCAAGGTCATAGCGGGTCAATCAGGGAAGCTTAGGATCAAGGCGCCTTGGTGGCCGCAGGGGCAAGGGGCGGAACAGGGAATTTTACAAACGCCGCCGCCAAGGCCCGGTTGATGGCGGCCTCGGCCTGCTCGGCGCTGAGGTGTTCTGGCACGCTGCCGGTCACCACACCCTCCCAGACCATTTGCTTGCGGGCCGCGTCAACAACATCAATATTGAGCGTGCCTTCGGTGTACTGAGACACGCTGTTCATGTCACGGTAGTAAGGCCAAGGCGCATACAGCCCACCGCGATAGCCGTAATAGCCGATGCCATAACTGGGGCCGGGCGAGACACGCAGCTTCTCGCTCAAGCTGGCGTTGAAGTTGATCAGCAACTGGGGCGCGGCGGCGTCGTAGCGCAAGCCGCGCGCCTCCAATTCCCGCTGCGCTGAGGCTTTCAGCTGGCCCGACACCAAGGTTTGATAACCGCTGCGGTCAGTGCCCAGCGGGCTGACAAAGGCAAAAGTCTTGTATTGGCTGAAGTCGACCGCGCGGTCCATCTCAACTTGCACCAGCGGGCCGGTGGCGCAGCCACTCAGGCCGAAGCCGCCAAGAGCCAGGGTCAGTGCCAATAAAGGTCTGAGCAAATATATGCGTTTCGTCATGGCGATCTCCAATAAAGCGGTGCGCGTGCGCTGGGGCGCGGTGTTGCCGCCCCGAACCACGACTTCGATGTTAGCGCCGTGCATCAAAAGGCGGGGCCGAGCAAGAGGTAAAAGCTGCTGGGGCCATCGATGCTGCGGCCAAAGCCCAGGTAAAGCGGGCCGACAAAGGTGTCCGTGCCCACAAACACCGACGCCGAACGCCGCCATGCATCCGAATTGGTCGGCAACAAGGGGCTGTTGACGCGGCCCATTTCCAGCGACAAGCCGCCGTAAAGCCCTTCCAACAAACTACCCTGGGAGATACGGCGGTAATACATGATGCGCCCGAACGTCATCTCTTGGCCCAGCAGTTGATTGGGCGCGTAGCCCGACAGCTTCAGGAAGCCGCCCAGTTTCAAGCTGTCAAAGCCGGGAATCCGCTCGCCACTCAACTTGCCGCCACCGTAGAGCCCGAGGTTGAAGGTATCTTCCCCGAAGGAATGGGCAAGGATGAGACTGGTGTCCCATCTTGAATAGGCGAAGTCCGCGCCGAGGCTGCGATTCGAGTTGTACAGATTTGCCCGCACATGCCAGCCCTGGCGCGGAAACAAAACGCTGTCCAAGCGGTCCATGATCAAACTTGCCGTTAGGCCGCCGGTCTTCACTCGGCTAGGTTTGGGGCCGAGCAAGTCGTCACCGGTGTCCAGATTCTGGCGCAGGCGCCCGCTGACGACGCCCATTCTCATGACACCGTATTGGTAAAAGCTGCGTCCGAGGTCCAGCCCGATCTGGCCAGACGCGATCGAATAGATCGCAAGCTTTCTTTCGCCCTCGTAGACCGAAACCAAGCGCTGAGCCAGGTCAACCGTGGGCGCAATGAACCAGTTTTTGCCGGCTTCGAAAGGCTGATAGAACTCGGTACGCAGGCGGTTGTGCCCACCCACGCTGAGATCGGTCCGCCACTCGGCGCCCATGCTGTTGATCCAGGTCTTGCGCACCGAGGCCAGCAGGCTGGCATTGGTCTCACTGCCAAAGTCGCTGTCCAGCGCCAAACCGACGCGCAAATAAGTCGGCCCCCAGGACTTCTCCAGCGCATCGATCGCCAGCACCCGGCGGTCACCCTCTTTCAGGTTGCGGTAATTGACATGCTCAAAGTCGCCGGTGCCGTAAAGCCGGCGCATATCGGCATCGAGCTCTTCTTGGTCGATCGGCTCATTGATGGTGGTCTGCATGACCTTGCGCGCCTCGGCCGGATTGACGCGCTTCAGGTTGACAAAGCGGATCTCGTCAACCGGCTGCAGGTCGGGCGTGATAGGCGCGCTTTGCTGCTGGCGCAGCAAGGCATATTCCTCTGCCGGCAGCGAGTAACGGCTCAACTGATCGGCCACCTTGCGTGCCGCCGCTTCGCCGAGGGGCGAAATCTTCGGCAAATTGTCAAAGTCGGCGGTGGAGTAATCGCCCAGCTCAGGCGAGATCAGGATATCGCCGGGCTTGAGCGAAGCGATCGAGGCCTGCACGTTTTGCTCGGTCAGGATGCTCAACATCTGGCCGGCCACACCAAAAATGCTGCTCAGCTGCTCGCGCTTGAGCAAGGGCGTGCCGACGTTGACCGCGATCACCACATCGGCACCCAGTTCGCGCGCGGCGGCCACCGGCAGATTACTGGTGAGCATGCCGTCCACCAACATCATGCCGCCAATCTCTGCCGGCGCTACCGCGCCAGGCACCGACATGCTGGCCCGCATCACATTGGCCATATCGCCTTCGCTGAACACCACTGCTTTACCTGTCACCAGGTCGGTCGCGACGGCTCGAAACTGGATCGGCAGGCCGTCAAAGCCCCGATAGCCGCGCACCTTGGAAAGCTGGCGCAGCACCGTTTCCAACTGCACCCCCGAGACCGCACCCTTGGTCAGCGAGGCCTCTGCCGAGCCTAGTCCAATTTCCGGGCCGAGGTAGTTGGCGTGGTCATCGGCCTTGCGCCGCATGGTCATTTCCAGGCGCGGCGGCTTTTCCCTGAACAGCTTGGCAACTGAGATGCCAGCGTTGACCTCGTCCATCTCATCCACGCTCATGCCGGTCGCGTAAGCACCGCCCACCAGCGCGCCCATGCTGGTGCCGGTAATGCAGTGAATCGGCACGCGCAGCTCCTCCAACACCCGCAGCACGCCGGTATGTGCAGCTCCGCGCGCCCCGCCGCCAGACAGCACCAGGCAAATCTTGGGGCGCTTGGGTGCTTCAGAGGCTGGCGTGGCCTCGCTGGTTTCGAGCTTTACAGCAAGCACAGGGCTAACTGAAGATTCAGCGGCCTGGGCCGGACCAGCAAAGGTCGGTGCGGTGACAAAGGCCAAGGCAGCCGCGATGGCTAAGGAGTGGCGTAGGCTTGGATTCATGACGCAATCAATCGCTCTTGGCTAAGGCTTGGCCGCCGATACCGCCGCATCCTGAGATTCAACGGCGCGAATGCGGCGCGAAAAGTCGGCCGCTGTGTCGGCGGCCTGCGCGCGCCGGTTCACATGAGCCCGCATCTGCAAGGCCTCCAGACTCAGTCCCTCCGTTTCCAAGCGCCCCTGCTCATGCAAATATTCCGGCACATGGCCGCTGGCCAGCACCTTCCAGTTGAAGGGCAAGGTGTTCGGATTGATGCGCGCATTGACCCACATATTGGTGGTGCAATTGGTCGTCAGGCTGTTGTAGAAGGCCGGGGTCTCCTTCAGTTCGTTCATCTGCCGGATGTACTCCAGGAACAGACGCCGACCGCCTTCGGGGCTGGCCTTGACGCGGTAGATATAGACGTCCTCGGGCGGGTCTTTGCGGTAATTGGTGCGCACACGAATCACGTCGCGCTCATCGGCCACGGTGTAGAACAACTCGTACTGGCGGAAGAAGCCCTTCAGCGTCGAGTAACCCTCACCCTTCTCGGTACGGGTCTCGATTGAAAACGACAAATGCTGATCATCGGCAAAGGCAAAGCTGAGGAAGACATGGGCTATATGCGGCCCCATCCAATAGGTGGTGACAACGTCCACACCTTCAAACTTGTTCAGATCAAAGCGACGGTCGTAATAGGCCGGCGTGAAGTCATGCTCGCTGCGGTATTCGAAGTTACGAATGTTGTGCACCGTCACGAAATTGCCGTCTATCGTGGCATAGGGCAGCACCGCCACCTCGGGCCGCCAGTCGCGGTCGTTCGAGGGCTGCAAATTGAAATACCAATACAGCAGGCCCACGAACAGCAGACCAAATCCTGCCACGGCCCACCAGCGCGCAGCGCGCCACGCCGGCATCCATTGTGCGACCAGCGTCACCAGGGTCAACAGGCCCAGGCCGGCCACCATGGCATAGCGCAGCGGCGCAGACGGTGGGCCCGAATAGAACAAGGCCAGGGCACCCCAAGCGGCGCACAGCAAGACCAACAGGGCCAGCAAGGCCCGGCCCATGCTCTCGATGACCGTCATTACCCACCTCCGCTCAGGAGCGAGCGCAATGTGGGGGGCGGAGCTGTTTCTCGTTCGAGCATAAGCGGAGCTTCATCAGTTGCGACGGAACCTGCCGGCCAAACCAGCCAACGCGCGATCATAAGAGACCCGCGACTGGCTCTAGAGCATGGACTCAACAGGCCCTGGCGCCGCAATGATGACGCAGCGCCGACCAGCGCTTATTTGGCAGCTGGGCGCTCGACGTTGATGGCGATAGCCTCGGTGAACACGGCACGCACTTCATCGCCGACCTTCAGCTTGGAGATGTCGATGCCTTCAGGCACGACCAGCGAGAAGGTGCGGGTCGCGCCGCGCAGCGTGGCGACACCGTTCTTCTTGTCCAAGGCCTTCAACACCGCCAGCACCTCGACGGTGCGGCCGGCCGCCATACCGGGCAAGGCACCTGAAGCGGCGACGGCGCTGCTGCTGGATTCGACGCGCTGGCGAATGCCGGTCGACTCAACCTTCTCCAGCTTGGCGGCCACGGCAGCCATATAGCGCACCACCAACTCATCGCCGGCGCGAACCTGTGCAAAGTTCTTCATCTCTTCGGGCGCCGTGATGGTTTGCAGCTCGCCCTTGGGGCCGCGCAAAGTAGCCGTGCGATTCACCAAGTCAACTTCAACCACCTTGGCGCGGACCACCACTTCGCCGGCCTTCAGACGGGCGCCGGGAGCACTGGCCGACAAGCCGGCAGCAGCCACTTGAGCGTTTGCGGCCAAAGGCAGAGCCAAAGTCAATGCGCAGGCCAAAGCGATACGTGAAAGACGAGTCATTGCAAGTTCTCCAAAAATTGACGGAATGAATCAAGGCTCAGGGCACAAGCCGCAGTCCATTGACGCAGTGCATTCTAGGCATTAGCTTGTGACAAATTCCGGCAGCGTTGTGAAAAGCCTCTGCGTGATGGCATCAATGCAATTTATCTTTGTAGATCTTGCCGTCCTTGACGATCAGCAGCAGGTTCTTTTCCGGGTCTGCCAGCAAGTCCAGCTTGGCCAAGGGATCGCCGTCGACCAGCAACAAGTCCGCCAAGGCACCGACTTCAATAACACCCAATTTGCCTGGATAGGGATTGCGCGGGCCTGACAGCGCCAGCAACTGCGCGTTGTCGTGCGTGATCAGCTTCAGCGTTTCGGCCGGCGTCAACCATTGCTTGAGCTTGAGGATGTCGGTATTTTGGTTCTTGTTTTGTGCCGGGTTGAACAAAAAGTCCGTCCCCCAGGCGAGCTTGACCTTGTATTGCTTGGCCCATTTGAAGGCCATATCGGTGCCGGCCACGACTTGATGCTTCTTGGCCCGCACATCGGCCGTTTGCGAATCCGGCGCTTCGTCGAGTGCCTGCAAGCTCAACCAAATGCCTTTTTCTGCCAAGAGCCGCATGGTGGCCTGATCCAGCAACTGACCATGTTCGATGCATTTGACCCCAGCGGCCACCGCGCGGCGTACTGCCTTGGGCGTGTAAGCATGCACAGTCACATAAGTGCCCCAATCGTCGGCCGCCTCGACCGCCGCTTTGAGCTCGTCCAAGGTGTACTGCGACACATCCAGCGGGTCGTAGGCAGACGCCGCGCCGCCACCAGCCATCAGCTTGATCTGCGAGGCGCCGCCGCGCAGGTTCTCGCGTGTGGCGGTCAGCACTTCGTCGCGACCATCGGCGATGAAATTAGCCCCCATGAACTCCCCACGCGAGACCACGCCGAAGAAGCGCCGCGACTTTTCATGCGGCAGGCGCGAGTCACCATGGCCCGAGGTCTGCGAAATCATCGCGCCGCTGGGGTAGATACGCGGGCCGGGCGACTTGCCCACGTCAATCGATGCCTTCAAGGCAAACACCGGCCCGCCCATATCGCGTACCGAGGTGAAGCCGCGCAACAGCATCAAGCGTGCTTCCTCAATGGCGCTGGCCAGCAGCGCCGCTTCTTCGATCTTGGGGTTGAGCATGTCTTGCTGGCTGCTGGCACCCATAAAGACATGCACATGGTTGTCGATCAGGCCGGGCATCAAAGTGCGGCCGCCCGCATCGATCTGCCTCGCGGCTGCAGCGCTGCTGATCGGCACCTTGCTGATCATGGCGATCTTGCCGCCTTCGATCAACACTTGCATAGGCTCGCTCAGGCGCGGACTCCTGCCGTCGAAGATGCGGGCATTGCTGATCAGAATCGGCCCGACAGGTGGCTCGGCAGCATGGGCTTGGGGCGAGAACTGCAGCCCCAAAGACAAGGCTAGGACAAGAATACTGTGACGCACGGTGGCTCCTTTTCAGTTGCGAGCATCCTTGGGCTTGTTGCCGGAAGCATAGTCATTCTTCGCGCCGGCAAAGGCCGGGCGCGGCTGGTGCGTCATGAACTCAGCCACGTCGATCGCATCTTGGTCGCTGAGCGAGCCACCCTGGCCGAGCGGCATATTGTGTTTGATGAAACCGGCTGCCGTGTAGGTGCGGGCCAGCCCGGCGCCAATGTTGTAGGAGTTCGCCCCCCATACTGGTGGGAACAAATAGCCGCCGGCCGGGTTCTTGGTGCCGGCGCCGTCTAGCGCATGGCAGCTGGCGCATTTTTCGGCGTAGACGGACTTGCCGTGGGCGGCATCCGGGACCAATTTGTTGTCAACCTTGCCCATACCGCGCCCCGCCACCTCGACACCGGTGGGCACGCCGCTAGACAACCAGCGCATATACATCAGGATGGCATTCATTTCCTTGGAGTCGAAGGCCAAGGCCTTGCCATTCATCGAGCGCTCGAAACAGTCATTGACCCGCTCTTGCAGCGAGTTGATACGGCCACCACGCGCACGAAACTCGGGAAACACACCCCATAAGCCGACATAGGGCGCGGCGCCCGGCGTGGTGCCGGCTGCGAGGTGGCAATTGCTGCAGTTCAGACCATTGCCGACGTTTGCGGGCAGCAGTTTGTGGGTGTCGGTGATCAAGGCCTTGCCCAGCTTGATCGCGTCGCCGGCCGGGCCGACTGGAATGCTGGTCTCGTCAGGGAGCTTGAAAGCAGGCGGCTGGGCAGCCTGAGCGGCGCTGGCCAGCAACAAGCCCGCATGCATGGCGGCAAGTACAAGGCCGCGAAAGCGCTGGGTCGATTGAGCATTCATGGTGCGTCCCCTCTGGCTGTAACGTACACAGCATAAGCGCCTTTGCTGCGCTTTGGCGGTCAATCGTAACGCGCAATCTTCACGGCAACCGAACTTGGATCGCTGGGTGGCAGCTGCCCGTCGGAAATAATCGTCCGCTCACGGCCGAGCGCTGCGCCTGCCCGCTACCTGTTGCCGATGCGCCAAGAAGACAAGCATTTTGAGATGTGCTGGGGCTGCCCGTGCGCCCAGGCAATCGGGCCGCTCGGCTTGAAGTGCCGCCAATCCAACCACTGCGGTGCGGCGCAGGAGGCCAAACGGCGCTACTTTCCGCCGGCTGGCCAGAAGCTCGAGGCCACAAACCACCGCGACGTCGGAGCCCCCGGCAATACTTTGCTCTGCTGGCGCCAAGTGCTACATCAACGGCAGTGCCGCTCACTATCGCTTGCCTTGGCGTTCGGACTGATGCATTGGCAAGTCATTGGCGTCACGGCTCTGGGCGGCATGCTCGCAGCCCCCTATGCGGCACGGCTGTGTGGCCCGCTGCCTCAGCGCCTTGCGCATTGCGCATTGCCGTAAGCCTGCCGCTGCGGGGCCAGTCGGTGCGCTCGCTGTCGATCTAGTTGGGCGTCTGTATTCGCGCTTTAGGCGCCCCGCTGGCGCCGGCTTTTAATCGAACTTGCCGCCGTCCGATAGCAGGCTTTGGCCGGATAGCCATGCGATGCGCCGCTGAGTTAGCATCCCGCGCTATTCGAGCCCTGGAGAGTCCCTTGCGCAAAAAATACTTCCCCACTGCAGCGGTTTTTGCTGCGCTCCTCTTGTTCACAGCCCTGCCTACCCAGGCCTCGGGGGCTCACAGCGGGCCCATGGTGGACACCATCGCAAACGCAATGTCCTGGTTCGTCATCTGCGTGATTCCGATTGCGGCGCTGGCAGCGTTCTGGATGGTGCATGTGATGCCCGAGAAGATCGCGCATAAAAACCATCACCCGCAGACCAAGGCAATTCAGGTCCTGTGCCTGCTGTCGCTGGTGTTCGGCGGCTTGTTGTGGCCCTTGGCCTGGTTGTGGGCCTATACCAAGCCGGTGTCTTACCGCGCCGCTTACGGGACCGACAAGCATGAGGACTTCTACCTCGCAATGAGCGAGAAGCTACGCGAAGGCCAGCTCTCCGATGACGAACGCCGCCATCTGCGCGACGAGCTCGACACCATGCACGCCAAGGGCGCGCTGTCACCCGAGTTGAAAAGCTTGCGCGAGGATTTGCACGCTCCCGCAGGAGGCAAAGCCTGATGGACGCCCTGCTGCTCGGCATTTACGCCTTCTTTGTCTGGTTGATCTTCTTCAAGTTCAAGTGGCTGCCCTGGACCACCACCTCGCAGGTGATCGTGGTGACGATCCCCATCGTCGCGCTGACCACGGCCATCATGCTGCTCAATGTATTCGCGCCATCGAGCAGCGATGTGCGGGTGATCAAGTACGTGATCAATGTGGTGCCACAGGTTGGCGGGCGGGTCATCGAGGTGCCGATCGAGCCGATCCGGCCGGTCAAAAAGGGCGATGTGTTGTTCCGCATCGACCCGACCAATTACGCGCTGACCGTGCGCGCGCTGGAGGCGCAGTTGGCCAACGCGCAGGCCAGTTCGCGCGAGCTGGATGAGCAGGCCGGCGGTGCCGTGGCCGGCGTGGACGCGGCACGAGGCGGCGTCAAGCAGGCCGAGGCGCGCATCCGCGAAGTGCAGGTTCGCCTGGACCTGGCACGCCGCCGGGTGGCCGAGAACACCGAACTGGTCAAGACCGGCGCCGGTGACCGCTTCACACTCGAAGCTTCCGAAACCGATGCCAAGGCGCTGGAGGCCCAACTGGACACCGCGCGCGGCGTGCTGGCCCAGTCTCGCGCTGCCGAGGCGCAGGCTTTGGCCAGCCAGCGGCAGATTCGCCAGCGCATCGGCGGCAAGCTTGGCGATGAATATGCACCGGTCGCGCAGGTGCGCGCCCAGCTGGAGAACGCCCGCTGGCAATTGGCGCAAACCGTCGTGACGGCACCAGCCGACGGCTATGCGATCAATGTGCAGCTGCGTCCGGGCAGCTTCACCGCCGCTTTCCCGATCACGCCGGCACTGACCTTTGTCGAGAACAGCACCCAGGTGATTGCGCTCTTCCATCAGAACGAGTTGCATCAGGTGCAGCCCGGCAACGAGGCCGAGTTCATCTTGCCTACCCATCCGGGCCATGTCTTCAAGGCCACGGTCGATTCCATCGTCTGGGCACAGGGCCAGGGTCAGGTCGGCAACAGCACCCAGCTGCCAACGACCGGCTATGGGCCGATCGCACCGGGCCGCTTCCCGGTCAAATTGATCATTGGCGATGCCGATGCCGGCACCTTTCTGGCCGCCGGCGCGATCGGTGATGGCGCCATCTTCACCGATGGCATGGCGCCGCTGCACATCTTGCGCAAGGTCTTGCTGCGCGTCAGCACCAAGGTCAACTACCTTGTGCTGAAACTGCATTGAACGGTCGCGCGCTATGAAATTCATCATCATCAGCCTCACCGCCGCAGCCGCCCTGGCTGTCAGCGGCTGTGCCTTGCAAAGCCCGCCCGCCACGCAAGATCTGGTGGCCAGCGAACTGGCCCATGCCAAACCGCCCACCACTTGGGCGGGCGGCGGCAGCGCCGGCCCGGTGCAAAGCGCTTGGCTGGCCAGCTTCAATGAGCCCCGGCTGCTCGTCTTGGCCGAGGAGGCGCTGGCCTATAACCAAGACCTGCGCGTCGCCGCCAGCCGCGTCGAGATCGCGGCGACTCAATTGCAATTGGCGGGCGGCGGCCTTTACCCCGAGGTCAACCTCCTGGGCCGCACCAGCGGCAAAGCGACGGGCACGTCCAGCCAATTGTCTGGCCTGTTCTTGCAGGGCTCTTGGGAGCTAGACCTGTGGGGCCGTATGCGTTATGGCCAGCAAGCGGCGGACGCAAACTATGCCTCGGCACAGGCCGACCTCAGCTACGCCAAGCAATCCCTGGTGGCGACTCTGGCCAAGGCCTGGTTCATGGCGGCCGAGGCGCGCCGCCAGCAGCAACTGAATGCCGAGATGGTGCTGGCCGGGGAGCGCCTGGCCCAGTTGGCCGAAGACCGGCGACGCGTCGGCGTCGGCGCGGAAGCGGATGTGGCGCTGGCCTTGGCCAATCTGCAGGGCATGCGCGATGGCGGCGAACAGATTCAGCTCGCGCTGAACCAATCGCGGCGCGCACTGGAGGCCTTGCTGGGCCGCTACCCGGCGGCGGAGATTGAGCTGCCAAGCGACCTGGCCCTGTTGCCTGCGATGCCTGCCACCGGCCTGCCCTCGGAGCTGCTGGAACGGCGGCCGGATGTGATCGCTGCGGAGCGGCGTGTGGCCGCCTCATTTGCGCGCGTCGGTGAAGCCCAAGCGGCGCGATTGCCGCGCCTGTCGCTGACGGCGGCGATGTCGACCATCTCCAGCAGCATCTTTGTGCTGCAAGAGCGAGACGACCCCAGCCTGGGATTTGGCGCCAATTTGATGATGCCCTTGTTGAATGGCGGCCAGCTGAAGGCACAGGTGGAATTGCGCACACTGGAGCAGCGCCAGGCAGCCGCCGCTTTCGCGGTGGTCGCGCAACGCGCTTTCAACGAGGTGGAGTCGGCGCTCGCCAACGAGGCCGCCTTGGCCAAGCGCGAGCCCTTGCTGCGCAGTGGCTTGAATGAGAACAAGCGCGCGCTGGTCTTGGAACAACAGCGCTACCAGGTCGGCTCGCGTGATCTGCGCAGCGTGCAACAACAGCAACTGGCAACGCTGGCGGCTGGCATGAGCTTGCTGCGAGTGCAGTCGGAACAGCGCCTGCAACGCGTGCAACTGCATCTGGCGCTGGGCGGGGAGTTGTTGGCGTCAAAGTGATTTGAACGCCAGGCCTGTTGGGGTCGGGCCCGATTTGATGCGTCACAAGTCGGCGTTATGCTTGCGCCGCACTTCACTCGATTGCGATCTCATGCACACCATGCCCCCCCCCGCCATGGAGCCCTTGACGGGTTTTTGCGAGCTGCCCAGCCACACCATGCTGGCCCATGCCCAGGCTAGCTATCAAAATTTGCGGCGTCGGCGCACCGTGCGTGACTTCGACAGCCGAACTGTGGACCGCGCCGTGATCGAGCAATGCCTGCTCGCCGCCGGCACGGCGCCCTCGGGCGCCAATCAGCAGCCCTGGCATTTTGTCGTGATCACCGATGCGCAGCGCAAAGCGCAGATCCGCGCCGCCGCCGAGGAAGAAGAACGCACTTTCTACAGCGGCCGCGCGCCCGAAGAATGGCTGCGCGCTTTGGCGCCGCTGGGCACCGACGCCAGCAAGCCCTTTCTGGAAGAGGCGCCGGTACTGATTGCAATCTTTGCGCAGAAGTACGGCATCGATGAAAACGGCGAGCGCTACAGCCATTACTACGTGCCGGAGTCGGTCGGCATCGCCACCGGCTTCTTGATTTGCGCACTGCATGACGCCGGCCTGGCCACCTTGACCCACACGCCCAGCCCGATGGGTTTTTTGAGCAAACTGTGTGGCCGTCCCGACGCCGAAAAGCCCGTCATCTTGCTGGTGGTCGGCTACCCCAAAGCAGGCTGCCAAGTGCCGGTGCACGGCGGCATCAAGAAGCCGCTGGAGGCGATCAGCAGCTGGCTCTAGCCAGTTTGAGCTGACGAGCCCTGGTCTTGGGCAGCACGGGGCCATCGCGCACTAGTCGAGACCGTATTCCTTCTTGAGTCTGGCGAGCGAGCCATCGCTATTGATGGCGGCGAGCCCCGCATTGAAAGCGGCCAGCTGTTGAGCTTGCCGGGGCGAGTCGCGCCGCAATGCCAAATGCAAGGGCATGGACTCCACCACAATGTTCTGCCAAACCAGGCCCAGCCGCGAGTCGGGTGCTTGTTCCGCCAGGATGTGATGGGCCACCGCCCGGTCGATCAGCATCAAGTCCATGCGCTGGGCGGCCAACATGCGCAAGCCCGTCGCGTCATTGAGCGTTTCCTGCAGTTGCGGCTGCAAGTCCAGCATGGCTTTGGGCAGCGCATAGCCGCGCACGACACCGACCTTGAGCTTGCGGGCCTTGATGTCCGCCAACTTGAGCAACAAAGGCCCGCGTTCGGCAAGCGCATAAAAGCCCAGCTCGTTATTGACGATGGGGTCGGAAAACGCCAGCCATTGCTCGCGCTCGGCGGTGCGCCAGATGGCGGTGATGCCATCGACCTTGCCGATCTGCGTCAGCTGCAGCGCTCGGTTCCAGGGGTAAAAACGGGTCTGCGCCAGGTAGCCGGCATATTCAAAAGCCATCGCGATCGCCCGGGTCAGAAAGCCTCCGCCGAGCAGACTCTCACCGGTGTAGGGCGGGTATTCCGTACTCGCCAACAAGATCGGCTGCAGCGCCCACGCTGGCGCCGCCAGCGCGGCCATGCCGGCCAGCAGCAAGGGGCGGCGACCACAGCACCGGTCTTGACCGGGCGGGCGAGATGGTGGCATTTGTTTGCTCTCCAACGATGGGCAACCATACCGCAGTCTGCGCATTGCGGTAGGGAGAAACAGCCGTTTGGCGAACTCTTTGGCCTTTCCAGCCAGAAGACGGGGGCAAGGCTGCAATCAGGGCTTGCAATTTTCAATGCGCGCAATCCCGCGCTGTCAGATTCCTGCGTCATTGCTTGCCTGGGCGGCGTGGACAATAGCCGCCATGCAGCCGACGCCCATTCACCTGCCCACATTGGACGTGTCCACGCTGTTGATCGTCTATCAGATGGTGGCAACGCTGATGGCGGTCGTCACCCTGGGCGGCGCCTGGAGTGCGAGAGGGCGCCATGGGCTGTGGTTTTGGGCCGCGGCCTTTGGCGTCATCGCACTGGCGCAACTGCTGCGTGCACTGTTGATGGCAACAGGCGCTTCTGCGCCCTGGTTGAACGTCGGCCACATCGGTGGGGTGATTTCCAGCGCCTTGGTGCTGCTGGCCGTTCGCAGCTTTCTGGGCCTGCGCCTGCACCTACCGCCGATCGCCTTGTTCGCCGGCTTGGCCTGCCTGGCCTCGGCCTTGTTGGCGGCGACGGCCCAGCCGACTTGGCTCTCGCTATCGCTGACACTGGCCGCCAGCGCGCTGCTGCGTGGCTTCGCCCTGGCGCCCATCATCAACGCATGGCGCAGCCGGGGTGGATTCGCGCTCGGGCTGATGCTGGTCGATTTGGCTTTGTCGGTGGCGGCCCATGCGCTGCGCGCCGCCACCGTGTCCCCCACTTTTGCGGGCTCGACCGCGCAGTCGGTCGCCATCAACGGCCTCTGGTTGCTGTTGTTCATTGCCTTGCTGATCGTCCAAGCCTTTGCCGTGCTCTTGCTGGTCAATAGCGAGTTGCAACGCAGCCTCTGGTCAATGATAGAGATCGACCCCTTGACGGGCCTGTTCAACCGGCGTGGGCTGAAGAACCGGGTCGAGCGCCTGCGCAAGCGTGGCCTGAACGCGCAGGTCGAGCAGAGCATGGTGGTGGCGATGATCGACTTCGACCATTTCAAGCACATCAATGACCGCCATGGTCACGCCGCCGGCGACGCCGTGCTGCGCGGATTGGGCCGCCTCTTGCTGAGCCATCTGCGCCCCAATGACTTGGCGGTACGCATGGGCGGCGAGGAATTTGCGGTCGTTTGGCAAGGCCTGGCGGCAGACGATGCAATCAAGCTCGCAGAACGGCTGCGCCAGAGCGTCGCCGCGGAGATCTTCAATACCGAAGCCGGTGAGATACAGGTCACCGTCAGTGTCGGCATCGCGATGCCGCGCAAGCAAGAAGAACCGCTGGACGACTTGCTCGGCCGCGCCGACGCCGCACTCTACAAGGCCAAGCGCGAGGGCCGCAACCGGGTCGAACAGGCCTATTGATCGACGCTTGGACCGACGCTTGGCCCCTGTTCTGCGCGCCTCGGTCAGCCTCCGATTACCGGCCAAAAGCCCCGGTTCATCGACGTTTTGCTGCAGCGCGGCATCCCTATCATGAAGGGATGTAATGCTGAATAGAACGCCGCCATGTCTAGCCCCCAAATCACCGCGTTCACCCTGCCGAGTCGCAGCAAGGCCGCAACGTCGCTGCTTGGCTCTGCGCCGGCCCTCGCCCTGGGCCTGCTGCTCGCACTGACCCTGAGCGCTTGCGGCGGCGGTGGCGGCTCAGACGCGGCGACAAGCCCCACGCCGGATGCCGCCGCATCGGGCGTCACCACCTTCACCGTGGCGCCAACGCTCAGCGGTGTGGCCGCACTCGGTGCGCCGCTGACCAATGCCCAAGTCAAGGTCATTGACGGCAACGGCGCGGCAGTCGGCTCGGCCACAACCCGGCCGACCGACGGCTCCTACAGCATGACGCTCAGCAACAAGGTTTTGAAGGCGCCGCTGATCGTGCAAGTCAGCGGCACCGACGCCACCGGCAGCCCGCAAGTGCTGCATTCGGCCGTGCCGGTCATGGACGCCGCCAAGCCGGCCATGTTCGCCAACATCACCCCGCTCAGCAACGCCATCGTGGCGCTGGCCATAGGCAGCGATCCGCAGCCCGTGTTTGCCAGCCCGGCGGCCAGCGCGGCCGCCATGGCAGCACCTGCAGCCTCGGCGGCCAGTGCGGCCGGCGAGTTCGTCAAAAGCATGATCAAGACCCAGCTGAGCGACCTGAAGTTCACCAACACCGCCGCGCTCGACCTGCTCGGCGACCCCGACTTTGTGGCCGACAAAAGCGCGCAGGATTTGCTGCTGGAGTCGGTGCGCGTGCAGCTGAGCAAGAACAGCAAAGGTGTTGAGCAACTGCTGATCAGCAACAAGCTCAGCACCAGCGCGACGCCCGAGGTGCAAGTCAGCCTGGGCCTGGCGCAAACCGAATTGCTCAAGACCGGCGGCGCTCCGGCCACGGCCATCACCTCGACGCTCAAGCTGGCCTCAACCGCCAAAGCGACGCTGGACAACCTGCCCTTGCTGGACGAGTTGGCCAAGAGCCTGAACGGCTTGATCTCGCAGGGCAAGACGGCTGAGGAGTTCAAGCTCGCCACGCAGCTGAGCGCCTACACCCAACACAACAGCGCCGACAAAGACGCCATGGCCGCCAAGCTGGCCGACTTCGCGCTCAAGAAGGGTCAAATCGGCCGCTTCATGGTGACCGGCTGCGCCGATGACGCGCTGCTGGTGGGTTTGTGCAAGAAGGTACTGGTGTCAGCCAATGTCAACGACGCGAGCGGCGCCTTGTTGGCGCAACTCAGCGACGCCGTCTCCTTCACCAAGGGTGCCAGCGCCAGCACGCCTGGCCAATGGGGCCTGGTTGGCAATGGCAAGAACTTCGCCGTCAATGTCTACCCGGTCAGCGTGATTCACCTGGGCACAGATGGCAGCGTCAGCGCCGCCAGTGGCAGCGCCTCGAGCCCGGAGCCCAACCCCTGGGTGGGCATACAAGTGGCGATTCAAGGCCTGACGGCAACGGCCACGCCGGCCAAGATCATGGACACCGCCACTGTGCAGCTGCCCAATGGCTACAG
This sequence comes from uncultured Roseateles sp., assembly GCA_963510335.1. Classification (GTDB taxonomy): domain Bacteria; phylum Pseudomonadota; class Gammaproteobacteria; order Burkholderiales; family Burkholderiaceae_C; genus Paucibacter_A. Next base: position 123,057 of record CAUPEV010000001.1, on the reverse strand, counting down.
CATTCCCTTCGCCTACTGCAGCCGCAAGCTGCTCTGCCTGTCCGACACGCCGGGCGCCAAATTTGTGAAGCCCACCGGCAGCATTACCGAGCTGGTCTTGAAGCAGTCTGCCAACGGCTGGCTGGGCAGCGCCGAGAGCCAGCGCGGCGCCAAGTACAGCGCCAGCTTTACGCTGGATGACAAGCCGCTGGCCGAGACCCGCGTCGCCTATTTGCCGGCCGACGTACCGACGCTGACGCCCACCGCACGCTTCCCCTCGATCGACGCTTTGAGCAGCAGCCAGCCCTTGACGGCGGAGGCCATTCGCGCCGGACTGAAGATCAACTTCGCCACCTGGGCGGCGGCCAATCCGGATATGCGTTTGACCAGCGTCAGGGTGCTGTTGGTCGGCTTCTTATTGCCCTTGTTCGTCGATACCGAGCCCCCCAACGCCCCCATCTCGACGCTGACGCTGGCACCCGTGGCCTTGCCGAGCTCGGCCAGCGTGTCGGCCGAACTGTGGCTGGGCGCGCAAGACATGGCCGGGCGGCGCTATTACACCCGCTACGCGATGCCGACGCAGTAAAGCGTGGGCCGGCGGCAGCTTTCCAGTCCGCCGGCAAGAATGCGTTTATGCTCAGGCTGGGGAGCTTGACATAACGGCGCATGCACACACTCCGACAACAGCTCGTGTTGACCACCGCGGTGGTGTTCTCGATCGCCACGCTGGTGATCCTGTTGGCAGCGCGTTGGATTGTCTTGGATGCGATGGCGCAAGAAACCGCCCGCGCCGGCGAGCGCAGCGCCTCGCTGCTCTCGGCGTCGCTGGGGCCGATGCTGGCCGAATCCGACCTCGCCTCGATTGAAGAATTGGCTCAGGCCCTGGTTCAGCGCGGCGATTTCAGCTCTATCGAGATCACCGACGCCCAAGGCGCCAAACTCGCCAGCGTAGGGGCCACGCAAGGCAGCGATGCGCAGGGCTTTGTGCGTGAGCTAAGGCTTGGCTCGCGCGTCTATGGCCAAGCCAGCTTCGGCATCGCGCGTACCGGCGAGCGCCAGGCGGCCGCCCAGGTGCAATGGCAATTGCTGGCGCTGTGCCTGGGCACCTTGCTGCTGGCCGCCGCTTCGCAAGTGCTGGTGGCGCGCGTGCTGACCAAGCGACTGAGCGCCTTGCACGTGGGCGCTGACCGCATGGCTGCGGGCGAATCCGATGTGCATATCGATGCAAGTGGCAGCAATGAACTGGCGCTGCTGGCCGGCGCCTTCAACCAGATGTCGGCCGCGCTGTCAGAGCGCTTCAAGGCACAGCAAGCGGCCGAGCTTTCCTTGCAAGAGGCCAATGAGGCGCTTGAGCTGCGCGTCGCGCAGCGCACCGAGCACCTGGAACAGACCCTGAGCCGGCTGCAACTGACGCAAAACGAGTTGGTCGAAGCGCAAAAGCTGGCATCGCTGGGCGCCTTGGTGGCGGGCATCTCGCATGAGCTCAACACCCCGATCGGCAACGCCGTGACGGGCGCATCGTCGCTGCAAAGCCTGATGAAGGACACCGCCCAATTGGTGCAACTGCAGCAGGTCTCGCGCCGGGGCCTGACGGACGCGCTCAAAAACGGCGAAGAAATGGCTGGCCTGGTGCTGCGCGCGACGCTGAGGGCAGCCGAGCTGGTCAGCAGTTTCAAGCGAGTGGCCGTCGATGACAGCAGCCAGCAGCGCCGCAATTTCGATTTGCGCGAGGTGCTGGATGACCTGGTCATGAGCTTCGGGCCGGGTTTGAAACGGGGCCAAACCCACGTCGAGCTGATGGTGCCTGATGGCATCGAATTGGACAGTTATCCTGGCCCGCTCGACCAGGTCATAGGCAATCTGATTCAGAACGCCGAACGGCACGCCTTTGCCGGCCGGATGGGCGGGCTGCTGCAGATCAGCGCCCAAGCGCTGGGCGAGCGCGTCGAGCTGCAGGTGCGCGACAACGGCCAAGGCATGACGGCTGAACTGCAGAGCCGCATTTTTGAGCCTTTCTTCACCACCAAATTGGGCCAGGGCGGCTCGGGCCTGGGCCTGTCCATCGTGCGCAATATCGTCAGCGGTTTGCTGGGCGGGCAAATCAGCGTGTACAGCGAACCCGGACAGGGCTGCTGTTTCAGCATCAATATTCCCTTGGTCGCACCGGCCAAGGCGCCGTGATTTGGAGTCAGGAACATGCAAGCTGATGCACGCCGATCGCAGCGCCGGGACTGTCTGGCCTGGCTGGCAAGCCTGAGCGTTGGCGGCCAGGCTTTCGCCCAAAGCAATGCCAATGAGCCCGGCGCACTCGTCTTCGGCATGGTGCCCTACCTGCCGGTGCAGCAGCTGGTGCGCCTGTACGAGCCGGTGGTGAAGCTGTTTGAACGCACGCTGGGCAAGCCCAGCCGGCTGGCCTCGGCACCCGACTTTGAGCAATTCATCGAGCGCGCCAGGCGCGGCGAGTTCGATCTGGTCGGGGCCTCGCCGCATGTGGCCCGCATCTTGCATCGTGAAGCCGGTTTCCTGCCGCTGGTGCGCGCCACTGCGCCCTTGGAGCCCTTGCTGATCGTGCCGCAAGAAAGCCCCGTTAGGCGACTGCAAGACCTCGCCCAACAATCGGTCTTGGTGGCAGACCCACTTGCCGTGCATGTCTTGATTGCCCTGCGCGAAATGCGCGACCAGGGTCTGGTGCCGGGGCGCGATTTCAAGCTCATCGTCGCAGGCACGCAGCGCAATGGCGTGCAACGCATGCTCAAGGGCGATGCGCCCGCCGCAGTCGGCTCGGCATCCACCTTGGGCATCTTGCCGGACGAGCTGAGTGCGCGTTTTCGGGTGCTGCTGCGTGCACCCAAAGGGCTGACGCCTATGGCCTATATGGCACACCCGCGCTTGCGCCCGCAGATTGGGGCTTTGAAGCAGGCTCTATTGGCCTTCCCTGCCTCGTCGGAGGGTCAGGTCATGCTCAAGGCCGCACAGCAGGAAGGTTTGCTCAACTTGACCGACGCTGAGTTGGCCGGTGTCGATCCCTTGGTGGTGGAGTTCTACAAGCAGCGCGGCGCGGGCTGAGCATGCCGCCGAATTGATGCTTGTCAAATAAGCGCCAGCCATGTTGTACTCAGGCCTTGTCCCCTCGCCCTGAGCATGAACAAAGGCATGGGCAAGGTAAATAGGATTTTGGTGAGGCGGAGGTGCCCATGAATCCTGGCGAAATTCCGGGCGAGGCTGCGGCCCCACAGGCAAGCGATGGCTTACCCCGCGCGTTGGCAAAGCCGCGCTTGCGTCGGCCCCAAGAGGCGAGCACAGAGCTAAGGAGCTCCTGCATAGACATGGGCTTTGCGGACTTCATGCAAGATGTCGTGGCTCAATTCGACCCGCAGTTTCGCCACCTCTATGTCAACAAGGCGGTCGAGCGCATCACCGGTCGCGCTGCGGAGCAGTTCATCGGCCGCTCCAATGCCGAGTTGGGCATGCGGCCCGAGCAGGTGGCACTTTGGGAGGCCTCCTTGACCGAGGTGTTTCGTTCCGGCCAGCCCAGCACCCTGCAGTTCACCTATAGCGGGCCCGAGGGCGAGCATCTGATGCAAACCCGTCTGACGCCCGAGTTAGGCCCCGCAGGGCAAGTCTGCTCGGTCGTGACGGTGGCGCGCGATTTGACCAGTCTGGTGCACCATTTGCTGCCCGCGCAGCAGCGCCAGGCCTTGGCCGAGCGCGCTTTCAATGCCGAATGCGCACTCAGCAGCTTTGACTCGCTGCTGCAGCAGCAGGTGGCGCTACCCCGCCTGCCGACGCAAGAGCCTGACTCTGCCGCGATGCTGGATCCGCGCACGGCCTTGGCGCTGTTTGAGGCCATCGTGCAGTCCTCGGATGACGCCATCATCAGCAAGACCCTGGACGGCACTGTGACCAGCTGGAATGCTGGCGCGCAGGCTATCTGTGGCTACACGGCCGAAGAGATGATCGGTCAGTCCATGCTGCTGCTGTTCCCCATGGACCGCAAGGACGAAGAGCGCTTCATTCTGGAAATGCTGCTGGCCGGTGAGAAGGTTGACCATTTCGAGACCGTGCGCCAGCGCAAGGACGGCAGCTTGGTGCATGTGTCAGTCACCATATCGCCGATTCGAGACGCGCGCCAGCGCATCGTTGGCGCGTCCAAGATTGCCCGCGACATCAGCAAGAGAAAGCTCGCCGAGGCGCGCTTGCGCTTGACCGCCAATGTGTTCACTTATGCCAGCGAAGGCATAGTCATTGCCAGCCCGGACGGCGTGCTGCTGGACGTGAATGAAGCGTTCACACGCATCACCGGCCATAGCCGGCTGGGTGTGCTGGGCCAAGACTACCGACGCTTTTGCAGCGCTGGCGCAGACCCGGGCAAGCTCGAAGCGATGTGGCAGGCCTTGCGACAAACCGGGCACTGCCAGGGCGAAGTCTGGAGCCAGCGTCAAGACGGCACAGGCTTTGCTGCGCTGCTGACCGTCAGCAGCATTGCCGACAGGGCCGGGCATGTTCAAAGTTATGTCGCCTTGTTCAACGACATCACGCCGCTGCGTGTGCAGGCCGAGAAGCTTGAACACTTCGCGCACTACGACGCCATGACGGATTTGCCCAACCGGCTGTTGCTGTCGGATCGCCTGCACCAGGCGATGGCCAATAGCGCGCGCCAGGGTCAGACTTTGGCGGTCTTGTATCTGGACTTGGATGGTTTCAAGTCCATCAATGATCAGCATGGCCACGCCGTTGGCGATCAGCTCTTGATCACCGTCTCGCAGCGCATGAAGTCGACCTTGCGCGAAGTAGACACCTTGGCGCGCATTGGTGGCGACGAGTTTGTGCTGGTGCTCGTCGATGTGCGGGGGCAGGCCGAACTCAACGCTTTGATCGAGCGGATTCTGAAAGCTTGCTCCGAGCCGATCGCCCTCGCAGAAGAGATCTTGCAAGTGTCTGCCAGCATTGGTGTGACGCTGTATCCGCAAGATGATGTGGAAGCCGATCAATTGATGCGTCATGCCGATCGCGCCATGTACGAGGCCAAGCAGAACGGCAAGAACCGCTATCAACTGTTTGACGCCGCACAGGATGCCGAATTCAAGCATCGCGGCGAGGGCGTGCAGCGCCTGCAAATCGCACTTGAGCGCTCGGAATTCGAGCTGCATTACCAACCCAAGGTCAATTTACGCAGCGGCCGCGTGCTTGGCGCCGAAGCCTTGATCCGCTGGCGGCATCCGCAGCAAGGTCTGCTGGCACCGGCCGCCTTCTTGCCACTATTGGAAGGGCATGCGCTCGGGCTGCGCTTGGGCAACTGGGTGATAGAAACCGCTTTGCAGCAGATCGAAGCTTGGTTGGAGCAAGGCCTGCCCCTTGCCGTCAGCGTCAACATCAGCGCCTTGCAGTTCAAGCAAGATGATTTTGTCGGCCAACTCGAGCAGATACTGCTGCGCCATCCGCGCGTCAACAAGGGCCTGCTGGAGCTGGAGATTCTTGAAACCAGCTCGCTGGAGAATCTGCAGGCGGTGTCACAAATGATGCGGGAATGTCGGCAACTCGGCGTGCACTTTTCAATTGATGATTTCGGCACCGGCTATTCGTCGCTCACCTACCTCAAGCATCTGCCGGCCGAGACCTTGAAAATTGACCAGAGCTTTGTTCGCGATATGTTGTCAGACCACGAGGCGCTGGCGATCGTGCAAGGCATCATCGGCTTGGCGGCTGCTTTCAAGCGGCAGGTGATCGCTGAGGGCGTGGAAACCCACAGCCATGGCGAGAAGCTGTTGGCCATGGGTTGCGAGCTGGCTCAAGGCTATGGCATCGCCCGCCCAATGCCGGCGGAACAAATGCTGCCCTGGGTGCGGGCCTGGGAGGCGCGCGGCTGAACAACAATTCAAGGCACCGAAGCGCGTTTCGCAGCCCGGGCGCCAGCGAGTGACGGCTTACTTCAGCAGACCCTCTGCGGTCATGGCCGCAATCACGGCGGGTCGCGCCGCCACGCGGGCGCGGAAGGCGACCAGATTGGCCAGGTCACCGACATCAACGCCCACATATTGGCCCCAGTTGCTGACCACGAACAGATAGGCGTCGGCGACCGTGAAGTGATCGCCCATCAGATATTGCTTGCCATCGAGCTGTTGATTGACCCAAGCGAACCGCTCGGCCAGCTTGGCGCGCACCTGTGGCTTGTACTCTTCGGTAGTGGCCGGGTTGAACAGCGGAGAGAAGCCCTTGTGCAGCTCGGAGGTGATGAAATTCAGCCACTCTTGCAGCCGATAGCGCGCCATCGTGCCGTTGGCCGGGGCAAGCTGCTTGTCAGGCGCCTGATCGGCAATGTATTGGACGATGGCCGGGCCTTCGGTCAGGCGCTCGCCATTGTCCAACTCCAACACCGGCACCGAGCCCTTGGAGTTGATCAGATAGAAGTCGCTGCCATCGGCGAGCTTTTTGCTCTTGGTACTGGCCAGCACCAGCTCGAACGGCAAGCCAGCTTCGAGCAGGGCGATGTGGGGGGACAGTGAGCATGCACCGGGGCTGTAGTAAAGCTTCATCACGAGATTTCCTTGCAGATTGAATAACGCATGAGCCTACGTCGAAATGGATTCTCCCTGATGACCAAGGCCCATTTTTCTTCGACCAGGGATGCCGCCAAACCCACAGCCAGGCCTGCACAGCGCGAGCTGCTCTTGATTTAGCGCAAGGCCAGAGCCCAGCAGCCGGCCGAGACTGGCGCATCCACCCTAGCCAGAAATTTCCCCTGCATGAAACCGTTCTTGCCCGCCATATTGAACAGGCTCGCCTGGCAGGCTTGGCTCGTCTTAGTGACCTTGTCACTGGCCTTGTTGTTTGCGGCCTGGCGCCAGTGGCAGGGGCCAGAAGTCGGGACCGAGACTGTCATGCGGCGCGATTTCGTCCAGTCGGTGGTGGCCAGCGGCCGGGTGGAGACGCCGCATCGGGTCGATATTGCCGCGCAAATTACCGGCACCGTGCTGCGCGTGCCGGTGGCCGAGGGTCAGGTCGTGCGGGCGGGCGACTTGCTGGTCGAGCTGGAGTCGGCCGAGCTGCAAGCTGGCCTGCGCCAAGCCGAAATGGCACTGCAACAAGCCCAGGCACGCTTGCGCCAGGTGAGGGATTTGCAGCTGCCGGTCGCCGAGCAACAGCAGCGCCAAGCGCAGGCCAATTTGAATAACGCCAAAACGCAGCTGAAGCGCCAATTGGCGCTGTTCGAGCAGGGTTTTATTGGCGAGGCGGCGCTCGATCAGGCTCGCAACACGCTGGAGTTGAGCGATGCCCAGTGGCGCTTGACACAGAAACAGACCGAATCGCTGCGCCCACAAGGCACCGATCATGCGCTGGCCGAAGCCACCTTGGCCCAAGCCAAGGCCAGCGCCGAGGCCGCCGCGGCCCGCGCCCGTTATGCCCGCATCAGCGCGCCCAGCGCCGGCACGTTGATTGGGCGCAATGTCGAAGTGGGCGATGTGGTGCAGGCCGGCAAGCAGTTGATGACGCTGTCACCGACCGGGCGCACCCAGCTGGTCTTGAACATCGACGAGCGCAATCTACGCCTGATTGCGCTGGGCCAACAGGCCTTGGCTTCGGCCGATGCCTATCCGGATCAGCGGTTTTCAGCCCAGGTTGCCTTCGTCAACCCGGCGGTGAACGTGCAGACCGGCGCGGTCGAGGTCAAGCTCGACGTCACCGCGCCGCCGGCCCATCTGAGCCAGGACATGACGGTGTCGGTCGACATCGAGGTGGCGCGCAAGCCGCAGGCCTTGCTGATCGCGCTGAGCGCGGTGCATGAGCCACAGAGTCCTTCGCCATGGGCACTCTATCTTGATGACCAGGGTCGGGTGACAAGGCGCGAGCTGCGCCTGGGGCTGCGCAGCGGTGGCCATGCAGAGCTCCTGTCCGGCCTGGCCGAGGGCGACCGGCTGGTGCTTGCCAAGGAGCCGGTTGAGGCCGGCGCACGCGTGCGCGCCGTGCCAGGGCCAAGACCGGCTGGTAGTGCCAGCCAAGCCAGCCGCTGATCGACATGGCGAAGACCATGCAGCCCTGGCTGCCCTTCGAGTGGATCGTGGCGCTGCGCTTTTTGCGCGAAGGGCGGCTGCAGACGCTGTTCATCATCGTCGGCGTGGCCATAGGCGTCGGCGTGATCGTCTTCATGTCGGCCTTGTTGGCCGGCCTGCAAGGCAATTTCATACGCCGTGTGCTGTCGGCGCAAGCGCATATCCAGTTGCTGCCGCCGCAGCAGCTGACGCGCGCGCTGCGCCCCGCGACGCTAACCGAGCAGCCGGGTGCCATCATTCAGGCGCCGCTGCAGCGCATCAAATCGATTGATCAATGGCAGGCGGTGGCCACGCAGGTGCGTGCTAACCCCGAGGTGCTGGTGGTGTCGCCGCTGGCAAGCGGCTCGGCATTGGTGATGCGGGGCAACGCGAGCCGGGCCATATCGCTCAATGGCATCGAGCCCGAGCTGTATTTCCGCATCGTTGATCTGCGCGAAAAGATGCTGCGCGGCCACGCCAATCTCGGCGCATCCGACATCTTGATCGGCAGCGAACTGGCCAGCGATCTCGGCGTCGATGTGGGCGACAAGCTCAGGGTCACAACGGCCAACGCGAGCGGCGCCGGGGCTGACGCCGTCAGCACCTTGAGCATTGTCGGCATCTTTGATCTCGGCAATAAGGGCGCCAACCAGCGCAGCACTTTTGTGGCGCTGCACACCGCGCAAAGCCTGCTGGGCCTGCCCGGTGGCGTCACCAGCCTGGAGCTGACCGTGCGCGATGTGTACGCAGCCGAGCGCATCGCCCAAGCTATCGTGGCGGGCAACAGCGAGAACAGGGTGGAGGCCGACAGCTGGATCAAGTCCAGCGCACAGTTTTTCTCGGCCATCAGCGCCCAGACCACGGCCAACACGGCAATCCGCTTCTTCGTCGGCTTGTCGGTGGCCTTTGGCATCGCCAGCGTCTTGGTCGTCGTGGTGGTGCAGAAGTCGCGTGAGATCGGCATTCTGCGCGCGATGGGCATCTCGCAAGGGCAGATTCTGCGCATCTTCCTGCTGCAAGGCGGGCTGCTGGGCTTGGGCGGATCGCTGGTGGGCAGCGCCATCGGTGCTACGGCCCTGCTGCTGTGGCAGCGCTATGCACGCAATGCCGATGGCACGCCGTTGTTTCCCCTGGTGTTTGATCCCCAGTTGTTCGCGCTGGCCCTGCTCTTGGCCACGCTGACCGGCCTGATCGCCGCCTTTGCGCCGGCCTTGCGTGCGGCAAGACTTGACCCCGTGGTGGCCATCCGTGGCTGAATTCAATCCACCGACTCAGCGCGTCGATAGCGTCGTGCAATTGACGGGCGTGCGCAAGGTGTTCAACCCCGGAACGGCCATCGCGACCGAAGTCTTGCACGGCATTGACCTGACGCTGCACAAGGGCGAGTTCTGCGCAGTGATGGGCCCATCGGGCTCGGGCAAAAGCACCCTGCTCAATATCGTCGGTCTGCTGGACCGGCCGAGCAGCGGCACGCTGGCTATTTCAGGCGAAGAAACCACGCTGCTGGATGATCGCGCGCTGACCCGGCTGCGCGGCCACAACATCGGCTTTGTGTTTCAGTACCACCATCTGATCACCGCCTTCACAGCCTTGGAGAACGTGATGATGCCTATGCTCGGTGCAGCCGGCTTCCCGAACGCTGCCATGCGTGAACGAGCGCTTGAGCTGATTGCCAGCGTTGGCTTGACGCCTTGGCAAGACAATCTGGCAGGCAAATTGAGCGGCGGGCAGCAGCAACGCGTGGCGGTGGCCCGGGCATTGGCCATGAAGCCTGCTTTGCTCTTGGCCGATGAGCCGACCGGCAACCTGGACAGCAAGAGCGCCGAAGCTGTCTTCGACCTGCTGCGCCGCGTCAACCAGGAGCAAGGCACCGCGATCTTGTTTGTGACCCACAACCCGGCCTTGGCGGCACGCTGCGACCGTACGATTCAGGTGATCGACGGTCTGCTGAGCGCTTAGCTTTTTAGGACTCTTCCGGCACGAAAATCCACAGCAGGATGTAGACCAAGACCCCCGAACCGGCGAACAGCGCCAGCACCGTCAAGAGCAGGCGGCAGAGCCAGGATTCGATGCCGGTGAGCTTGGCGATACCACCGCAAACGCCGCCGATCCAGCGGTCATCAAGGCTGCGGCGCAGCTCATTGATTCCCCCGGTGGGAGCCGACGCTGAGTAGGGCTGATGCTTGCTCGTGCCTGCCAGCAAGCGCTCCTTGGCACGGGCGAATTCCTCGGCGCTGAGCGCGCCGCGCTGGTGCAATTCGGCCAATTTTTCCAATTCGCTGCTGTCTGACATGGTTCGGTCCTAGAGGTTGTTGCTGCGCAGCTTAACGTGGGGTCTGCACGGCTTGATTGCAAGTTGCGACGAAGCGCAAATTCCGGCCGCTCAAGGGGCAAAAACAAGGTTTTGCCTAGGTTTGCCTAGACATCGCGTTGCACCAGATAGTCCACGCAGGATCCCAGCCAGTCCAGATCAGGGCTGGCTGGGACACCGGCAAAAGCGCGGCTGCGGAACTCCTGTGCCGCCGCTTGAGCAAAGGCCGTCGCGGCCTGCTGCGCCCAGGCAATGCTGCCGCCACCGGCAAGGATTTGATGCAAGCGCATGACCTCGCGCGGCAAGCGACGCTCTCTGGGGCGGCTCAAGAATTCGCCGATCCAGCTGCGCTCTTGCGGGCTGGCATGTTGAAACGCATGCGCCAGGATCAGCGTGCGTTTGCCCTCCCAGAGGTCACCGTCTATCTCTTTGCCATAACGCTCAAGCTTGCCGTCAAGGTTCAGCACATCATCGGTAATTTGAAACGCCAGCCCGAGCAAGAAGCCAAAGCGGTCAAAGCGGGCCAAATCCTGGTCTTCGCCATTGGCCACCAGCGCGCCGATGCGCAGCGGATGGATGAAGCTGTACCAGGCGGTCTTCTTCAACACCAGGCGCAGATAGTCGTCGGCTCCGACCGTGAGGTCGTTGTCACGCATCCAGCCCAGCTCCATCGCCTGCCCTTCCAGGGTCTCGATCAACAGGTGATCGACCTCATCGAAGATGCGCAAGGTCGTCGCCGGGCCTAGCCGCTCCCCGCTGCCTCTGAAAAGCCGCATCGCAAGTGCGTTCATGGCGTCGCCGGTATTCAAGGCGATCGGTATGCCGGCCCGCTTGTGCATGGTCGGCACGCCGCGCCGGGTATCGCTGCCGTCCTCGATATCGTCATGCACGAGAAAGGCGTTGTGCATCATCTCCAGGCCGGCTGCCGCCGGGTAGGCATCCTCCGCCCGGCCACCCAGCGCGCGCGCCGTCGCGATGCAAAGCGCGGGCCGCAGGCCCTTGCCGGAACGATCGACAAAGTCACGCGCCAAGGCGTACAGATGCCGCTGCGGCTCGCTGTCAGGGATGCCTGCCGTCAAGGTGGCGCCGAACATCTCGCGGTACCAGCCGAGCCGCTCAATGAAGCCGGCCGGCCCGACGAGATCACCCGCCCCCGGCACCAAGTCGGCAACATCCTGCCGGACATACTCGGGGCAGGGTCGGAAGACCGACCCCGGCTTCACCGTCGGGTCAGCCGGCAAGAGCGCGCCGGCCGGCTTGAACGCCGAACCGCTGGCCTCTAGCAAATCAGCCAAGCCGCTGCCGAAGGGCGCGGCCTGCGCGAGCAAGGGCGCCACTTTGTCCAGCAAGGGCGTGGCGGCGCGCAGGCCATGCGCGGCCACCGGCAAGAGCGTCGCATCCCAGGGCAGTCCCGCCTTGTAGCGGGCCGCATCATGCAGGCGCCAAGGCGCCAGCAGCTCTGGCTCATGCAAAGGCCAGATTGCGCAGCGCGGTCCCTCAAAATTCACCGCGTCCAGCACACCGTTGACCGCGCGACGGGCCGCTTCGTTAGCACCCTCCATGGTGGCGAGGTCGGTGTGGGTGCGCACATAGTCCGAGGCGAGAAAGAGATTGGGGATGGCCGTGCTGGCATCTGGGCGCAGAGCCCAGGTATGCACCAGATTCACCAGCAGCGGCTCCGAGTTCCTTAAATAGCCGGCCCGGGCAGGGTCGGGCTTGATGTCAGAGTCAAGAAACCACGAGTGCAGATCCTCGTCACGCAAGACTTCGCCCTGCACATTCATCGAGCGCTTCAGTTGCAACCAGGTTTCCCGCACCACCTCCTCGCGCGACATCTGCATCGCGCAGCGGCCGTCCGAGCCGGCTGCCGTCCAGTCCGAAATGTCGACGGAGAGCACGCCACGCACATCACTGGAGCCAAATTGCTCGGGCGCAATACTGCGCCAGAACTGCAGCTGGGAAATGCTGGTCAGCGCCCACTCGCTGTCGATGTGGATCACATGGCCATGCGGCGTCTCGACTTCCCGGCGCAAGAAGAACTGCACGCCATTCATCCACTCGACGTTGGGCGCCAAGGCACGCAGATTGGCCAGCGCCGGCGCGGCGGCGAGCAGCGGCCCCTTGACCATGGGTGCAATGCGTTCCAGCGGCAGCGCAGCCACATAGTGGTCGCCCTTGACCACGCTGCGCACGCCGTTCTGGCGCACCGCCACGCCGCTGATGCGGCCCTCGGAACAAAGAATGTCTTCGACCTCGGCGCCGCAAACATACTGCACGCCGAGTGACTCCAGATGGCTGCGCCAGGGGTCGATCCAGACCAGATTGGTCGGGCCATCAAGCACCCTATCGGTCGAACCTGCGGCGGGGTTGACGATGGTCAGCATCAGCTGGACAAACACATCTCCGATGGTGCGCGTGCTGGCGGTATGGGCCTTAGCCGCGACCAAGGAGCGTGTGATGCCGGCTGCGAGAAACTTTTGATAGGCCAGGGAACGCTGGCCGGCACCGACAAAGTCCCACCAGCCGGTGCCCTCGTATTCGCCCAGGCGGCGCTCTTCACAGGAAGTCAGAATCTGCCAGATGCGCGCACCGAAGAAGGCCAGATCATCGGGCGTCAAGCCAGTGACGGGGCCAAACAGCAGCAGGATGTCGCGCAAGAGCGTGCCGGCGTCGGCGGGCGTGCGCGGAAAGGCCGCCGGAATGATGAACTGCGGCTGCTCGTACTGCGTGATGCCGACACGGGTCGTGGGCACCAAATGATCGGCCACCTTGCGCCCGTCGAAAGACGGGATGCGCCGCATGGTGTCGATCACATGCTTGTAAAAACCAGGGAAGAAGCGAAAGCCATGTTCACCCGGCAATTTGTGCGCGATGTCGGCCACGCCACCGTCGGCGAGCTCGTGGCCCATGGTGCCGGCGCCGTCATCGCTGACCGGCACGCTGCGCGCCTTGCCGCCGGCAATGTTGCGGCGCTCCAGCACCACCACCTCGAAGCCGCGTTCGATCAGCTCCTGAGCGGCGCTCATGCCGCCGACGCCACCGCCCAGCACAATGACTCTAGTGGCCATAGCCCGCTCGCTGAATGCCGAGGACTTTCAGTGGCTTGCCCGCGGCGCGCTCAGGCCGAGTGGAAACCGACGACGGCATTCGGTTCCTTGATACGCAAGACGATCTTCTCGTAGACCCGGAACACATAGCTCGGGTCGGTTGTCAGCTGCAGGAAACTGCAAGACAGATCGCTGGCCACCACCAGCTCCACCGGCGCGCCGCCCATCGCCACCAGCAAACCGCTGTCGGCCGCAATGGTGGAGGAGCGCAGCAGGGAGCCCCCGCCGAGGAAAGGAATGATGCGATCTTGCGGCAGCACCAAGGAATCCTTGTTGGGCGTTTGCACGTCCGTGAACAGCTTGTTGCCGAGCACCAAGGTGAAGGGGCCGAAATGGCCATCGCTCTCCAATTGCCCAATCGCCTGCGACACCTTGGCCACCAGATCCTCGCCATTGACCGGAATTGAATCTTTCTTGGCAGGCAGCAAGCCTGCGCAGGCCTGCCCGCCCGTGACTTCCCAAATCATCGGCAGACCGGCCGTGGCTTCCTTGCTCACCGCGCCTTCGCCGGTTTGGCCATTGAAAACAATCACATCTTCCAAGCGCGCCAGCACATTGGCAGCACGCCGGAACATCTGCAAAGCACTGGTCATGGCCGGGTCGGCCATTTGCGCGCCGCGCAAATACACCTTGACCTGCAAGGTGGCGAGCTGGATGGTGTGGGTGTCGTCCACCTTCATGCGCTGGCGCCCGCCAGGCTGCTCGGTATAGCTCAGGCGGTCGGCCCGTACAAAGTCGCTGTCAGGGGGCAGCGGCCCAAACAAAGGCAGGAATGTTGCGGCCACACGCGCGCGGCTGGCTTCTTCCTGGATGACTTGATTGACCCGGGCCCATTGCTCCGGCGTCCATTGAACCTGCGGGTTATCTTGTGTCATGTCGGCGGCTCTCTTTGTCTAGTCCGGTCGGGGTAGCTGATCGTTCGCGGGCGTGAGTGTACGGTTTCATTGTGTCCGAGAGGGTCAGGACTTGCCTACCCCTAAAGCCGGTAATCGGCCACCCACGCGCAGCAGGTAGATATCAACTTCTACCTGCAGATTTTTCAGATCGACTCGGCCCACGCCCATGCATTGAGCCCGGTTGAGCCACTCGAGCTGCTTGTCGGCGGTGGCGTAAGTCGGGGCGACCACCAGCGGCGGCAATGGGTCGAACTCATCGCGCAGCGCTCGCACGTAGCCATCGGGGCCAAGATCGAATCTGCCGCCGTAGTTCGCAAAAATTCGCGCGCCGGTGGACGTTTGCAAAGTCGCCGTCACGTCGACGATACCGACCCCATCGGGCCTTATGCGCATCCAATCCGCACCGCCCGGCAAAACATGGGCGAGCAAGCCAGGGCCAATAAAAACGCCCTCGGTGAGATGCCAGTTGATGCGTAGTCCGTCTGGTGTGGGTCCGACGACTTCTTTGCGCAGACCAACCGTCAAAGTGCCTAGAAATTGCTGATCCCAATCCCAACGGGCCTGAGCGGCGGCCGAGCCGAGCGAGGTCAAGGGCGCGGCAACAGGATGCTGGCTATCGGCCAGCCGGTAGCTTGAATTGGCCGATGTGTCACTGAGCCGCGGCGACAAATACTGCCCGCCCAGGCGCAGCACCGGCAAGTACTCGACGCAGCGAGCACCGGTCTGTGCTGGACTCAGGGCCGGTATCAAGGCCCGATAGACGCGGGCATTCAGCCCTGCTTGGCGCGGCATTGCCTCGGCAAGCACTTCACGTACCGGCCCGCGGTCAAGCCGGTACTCGATCACCAGCGCATGGCCCGGGCGCACCGGCGTCACGCTCACATCGACCGGAACCGCGACCCCACCCGGAAGCTCAGTCGTCGCGTCCGGGGCCTGCCAGCTCAGGATGCAATCATCAATCGTGCCTTGCTGCCGCCTCAAGGCCTCACCCTGAGCAGCAATTCGCGCGCCGCGCGCAGATCGGGGCGATTCGGATCGCTGCGCATACGCGTCAGCGCCTCGCTCAACTCTTCGATCAGCGCTGGACGCTCAGCGGGGGCTCCCTCGTGCACATGATGTTCAAGCGCGGCCGTCAAGGCCCGCAGCTCCAAGGACAGCGCGCCCTGCTCGCGCGCGCTGTCGACGGCGCGCCGGTAGGCCAGCGCCGCTTCTGCGGGGCGTTTCAGGTCCCGCAGAATATTGCCTCTGACGCGGTAGATCTCCGGCTCCATCACCCGCACATGGCCGGCTTTGGCGCGTTGCTCGCCGGCGGCGCTGACCAGCAAGCCCTGCTCCGACTGCCCGCCCAAATGCAGCACTTCCGAGACCATGCTGGTGAACGAGCCCTCACTGACACCGGCAGCCCCGGTCTGCATGAACAGGTCGGCCCATTCCAGGACTTCGGCCGAGCCGTGCACCTCGTCGCCCAAGGCCAGGCGTGCGCGCCCTCGGTGCATGCCGCTATTGGCCGTCCACATCGCAAAGCCCTCGGCGCGCGACAAGGCGTAGACCTCCTCGGCCGTCTCGCGCATACGCACCCAGGCCCGGTCGTAGAGGGTGAACATCATGTAGAACGAGAGCGCGCCGGCCAGCGTAGGCGGATGGTGCAGGGAGCGGGCCAACACCAGCATCTCGTCCATTTGCGCGCAGCCCTCGTCTTGGCGGCCTTGCATCCATAGCGAGCTGGCGCGGCTCGCGTGCATCACCATGGCCGACGAGAGCTGAAAGGTCTGCGCGAGTTGCAGTTCTTGCTCGAAGGAATAGTGCCGCAAACCCGCTTCGGCTTCGGCAATGGCTTGCTCGTATTCACCCCGATAGTAGTGGGTGTACGAAGTGGCGTGGCGGCCGGTCATTTCCAGCATGGGCACGCCCGAGGCCTGCGCCATCGCGAGCGTTTGCTGGGCCACCTCGGCCGCCTCGACCAGCCGTCCGCCGACAAAGTGATTGGTCCACAAACCCCATAAAGGCGGGTACATGCGGTCGTAGGCTTCAAGCCGACGAGCAAGCTCAATCGCGCGCGTGCAAGTTTCACCAACCACCGGCGCCGCCCAGCCGTAGACGGCCATCAACACCGGCGCCAAGGCCGACAGAATCGACAGCTCCCGGTCCATCCGTTCAACAGATTCCGGCACATGCTCGAGATCCGCCAAGGCATGGCGGAAGTCGGCCACCGCCTCGCTGACCGCACTGCGCGCCGCGCCGCGCTCCCCGGCGATCTGCCAATGTTCGGCGGCCTTGGCATAAAAGCCGGCCCCCGAGAGGTGGTGAGCCAGCAACTCGGGCCGCTGCTGCGTGACTTCGGGAAAGCGCTCGATCAGCACCTCGGCGACGCGGGCATGGTAGCGCTGGCGCGTGCTGCGCAAGAGCGAGTCATAGGCGGCGTCGCAGATCAGCGCATGTCTGAAAGCGTAGACCGGTAGCAAGGCCCCATGCTCATAGACAACTTCCGAAGCCAGCACCACATGTCTGTAAACCAGGCCCGAGGCGAGCACGGCGAGCAGGTTTCGGGCCGTTATTTCCTCGGCGGTCTGTGCCACCGCCATCAGCAACTCATGTGAGAACTCGCGCCCCAGCGTGGCGCCGAGTTGCAGCAGCGAGCGTGCCTCGCCAAGCCTGTCGATGCGCGCCATCAAAGAGGCCTCGATGGACGCGGGCACGACCTCGGAGGACAAAGGGCGAATCAGTTCCCAGGAATGCTCATGCTCAACAAAGGCACCCGACTCCAAGGCTGAACGGGTGACTTCCTCCAGATACAAAGGGTTGCCCGAGGAGCGTTCGCAGATTTGCCACACCACTTCAAGTGGCAAGGGCTTGTCGCCGGCGACTTGGCGCACGAATTGTTCGGCTTCGGTCGAGTCGAAGGCCTCCAGCTCAATCTCAACCACCGGGCCCGCACTGACCCAAGTCGCGCCAAACTCAGGCCGAGCCGTCAGCAAGACCATGATTTTCAGCTTTGACGGCGAGGAAACCAGGAGGCGCAGCAAGTCAAGCGTGGACGGATCGGCCCAGTGCAGGTCTTCGATCACCAGCAAAACCGGCCGCTGCGCCGCCATGGCGTGCAAGGCCTCGATCAACAACTCCAGCGTGCGCTGGCGGGCACGCACCGGCGACAGATCCGGCGCGGGCCAGGCGACCGGGTCGACCGGTTCGGACAATGCGGCCGCCAGCAAAGGCACCGCCTCACCGGCTTGCAGCCCGAGTTCATCGACGCGCTTTTCCAAACGTTCCACGCGAACAGGCCCGGAAACGCCTTCGAAGCCGAGGCGCCCGCGCATCATTTCGAGCACCGGGTGCAAGGCGGTGTCGCTACTGAAAGGGCTGCAATGCGCCGACAACAAGTCGCCACCGGCACTGACGAGTTCGGCGATCACGATGCTCAACAAGCGCGACTTGCCTATCCCGGGTTCGCCGCGCAAAAGCGCAAACTGCGCTTCGCCCGCCAGTACCCGCTGCCATTTTTGCTTCAGTTGCCAGCGCTCGCGGCCGCGCCCGACAAAAGGCGTTTGCGGTGCGGTCGAGCCGGCTGCCTGGCCGCCCTCGGCGACCACGCGGAACAAACCCACCTCGCGGTCAACCCCTTTTAGACGGCGCACGCCCATCGCTTGCGCACCAAAAGTGTTGGGCAGCAAGCGCCAGAGTGAATCGGAAATCAGGATTTCTCCCGGCGCGGCCTCGCTCTGAACGCGAGCGGCGATATTGGGCGTGTCGCCCACCGCCAGCCGTTCGGCGCGGCCGCTGCCGCCGCCCAATGAACCGACCACGGCGCGCCCGCTGTGAATGCCTATGCGCACCTGCAAATCAAGCTTGGTTTGGCAAGCCAGTTGCTGGATGGCGGTCAAAATATCAAGCGCGCAGCGAACCGCCCGCGACGGGTCATCCTCATGGGCCACCGGGTAGCCGAAATAAACCACGATGCCGTCGCCCAGATACTGGGCCACAAAACCGCCATGGCCGAGCACGACCGCACCACAGCTGCGCTGATAGGCGTCCACCAGTTCACGCAGATCTTCGGGGTCCATGCGCTGGGATAAGGCGGTAGAACCGACCAAGTCGCAGAACAAGACGCACAGCGAGCGGCGCTCGGCCTCGACGCTATTGGCATCTGCCGACTCAATGACCTTGCCGCAACCACCACAAAACCGCGCCGCTAGGGCATTTTGAAAGCCACAACTGGGGCAGTTCATCGCGGCGTACCCCGCAGCAGCAAGCGCTCCAGTGAGCTGGTCTTGGCCATGGTCGAAGACTCCGGCAAGGCGGGCTGAGTCATAGGCTGGTCTGCAGCAAACAGCTTGGCGGCGTCAGCAAGTGCTGCTGGCTGCGAGTTCGCAGTTGCCTCGGCCAAGATGGCAATAGCTCGCTGGACAAGGTCGGCAGGGTCGCCTGCAAGTGCAGGGTCCAGTGTCATTGCCTTGTGTGCCATTTTCGAGAAAACTCCTTGCGCATAGGCTTGGCCGCGCTTGAGACGATTGTTCAGTTATGCCCTTGCGCGCCCTTTCGAATGCAGGGCTGACGGCGGATTGCTATGACAGCGCATTCATCATATCAATCCAAGATGTCACTTCACAGTCGGTTTCCTTAGCGCAAACCCGGCTCAGTAGTGTCAAGTTCAAGGGGCATAAAGTCGGTCAAGCTCTGCGTGCGCTGAAGACCTACTCATGCTGCGCAAGCCACCGGCGGGCCAAAGCGAACGCCCGCAGAATTGGCCTCCAGCGGCGAGTTTTCGCTTAAAAAAGAACCTGACCCCATTTATTCTCTTTTCAAATGAACAAATGAACATCTACTCTCGCCGCCTGCTGATCATCAGCGCCCTGCTCGCCAGTGCTGCGCTGGCTTGGCTACCGCAACTGGACGCCATGGCCGGCGAACGGGTCGACGCCGGCCTGAAGCGCGCCTTGATTACCTTTGCCACCGCGCGCACGCTCAATGCGGTGATCTCCACGCTGCAGGAAACGACGCTGTCATTTCAACCGCTGGGCGTTGGATTGACGGTCGCACCCGGTCAAGCGCTGGACCCTATCAATGATCTGGTCGAGCAGTTCTCCACCCTGATGCTGGGCGCCTCGGTGTCCTTCGGCGTGCAGAAGGTGCTGATTTCGGTCGGCGGCAATGCCTGGGTCAGCGCGGCGCTGACGCTGGCTGCGCTGGGCGTGACGGGGTTGCTTTGGCGAGGTCGGACGCTACCCCGCTTTGCCGGCACCGTGTTGATCGGCTTGCTGGTGCTGCGATTTGCCGTGCCTCTGACCATTTTGGGCAGCGATCTGGCGTTCAAGCAGCTGCTGGCCGAGGACTACCGGACCAGCCAGCAAGGCATCAGCAACACGGCCAGCGAGCTGGGGCGCCAAGCCGCCGCCGCCAGCCAAACCGGCGCCACAGCAGCCCAAGAGTCAACGCTGGACCGGATCAAACGCGCGGCCTCGCTGCCTGATGTGCGCGCCTATGCCGAACGCATGCAGCAGGCAGCCGACCGCGCCGTCAGCGACTTGATCCGGCTGATCGTCAGCTTCTTGATGCAAACCTTGGTGTTCCCGCTGCTGCTGATGTGGCTGATACTGCGCCTGGCGAGTTGGGGGCTGACAGCGAAAACGGGTCGAGCCTGAGCATGAGCGCTCAAGTCCGATGACACAGAGGCTGGTGATGATGCCAATAGACGCCCATGAACTTTCTCCGCTATTCTGCGCACGACCTCAAACCCCTTGTCCTATCGCTCCCTCTGTCGAGATGAGTCCGTCGGTTTCACCCCAGCGACCGAAGGATGCAAGCGCGTAATGCGGGTCCTGTCTGCGCCAAAGAGGGAAATTCTTGTTTGAAATCACCATTTAGAGCTTTGCCATGATTGAATTTTCAAAGACATTTCCAGCCCTCGTAGTTGCCGCCGCCACGCTCCTGCTGACGGCTTGCGCCGCAACCATCGATGAGCCGCCGGAGTTGGTTGAACAAACACCTAAAGAAGCGGCCGAAGAGGCGGCAGCCACCATCACTGGGAGTCGCATCCCCAGAAAATCAACCGATCGCTTGGTCAAGAAAACTGACAATGCGGGTGCCAAGGAAATGAACAACAGCCGCCCACCCGAGCCCGGGCCGTCTCAATTCAGATCCGGGTCCTGAATCTGCCCCGAGTACGGCAGCAAGCGGGGCTGTAGCGCTGGCCCCAGCTCGGACTTCTCACCCAGCCGGTGTGACGGCCATTCAACGCCGCCGGCTGCCATTCGCCGCTTGCCCAGCGCAGCACCAGACGGCGCTGCCCATAATCCGCTCCAGCTCAGAACAGCTCTGATGATCCTGGAGGACGGATATGAGAAACAGAAGAAAACAATTGCTGCAGCCAAGCCTGCGAGCAGCTGCGACGCTAGCCTTGGCTTCAGCATTGGCATTTGCAGGCAAGCCCTCCGCAGCGGCGGCGAGCGACGCGAAAGACAAGCTCAACAGCCTCACCAGCCCCTGCCGCGTCGAGGGCATGCCCAATGAACTGCAATGCGGCGCCATCAAGCGCCCGCTGAATCCGGCCGAGCCGGATGGCACGCAAATCAGCGTCCACTTCCTCGTTGTGCCAGCGATGGCACGCAACAAGCAGCCGGACCCGGTCTTGATGCTGGCCGGCGGCCCCGGCCAAAGCGCCATTGCGGTGGCGCCTATGGTGATGAGCCGGCTGGCGCGGCTGAATAACCGGCGCGACATCGTCTTCATCGACCAGCGTGGCACCGGCAAATCGGCGCCGTTGCAATGTGCCGACGAGCGCATTTTGCCCACGGCCGAGGCGCTGGACGCCAAGGCCCAGTTCAATCGCCTGGAGACCTGCCGCCAAGACCTGGCCAAGTTAGCGCACGGCGACCTGCGTTTTTACTCGACCACGATCGCGATGCAAGATTTTGAGGCGGTGCGCGCAGCCCTCGGCGCGCCGCAGTGGAACTTGATCGGCGCAAGCTACGGCACGCGCGCCGCGCTGGAGTACCTGCGGCTGTTCCCTGCGCAGGTGCGCCGCACGGTACTGGACGGCGTGGCGCCGCCCGATATGGTCTTGCCGGCCAGCTTCTCGACCGACGGCCAGGCCGCGCTAGCCGCCAGCTTGCTGGCTTGCGAAAAAGAGCCGGCTTGCCAGCAGCAGTTTCCAAAGCTGCGCCAGGAATGGGCCGAACTCTTGCGCAGCATGCCGCGCCAAGTCAGCGTTACGCATCCCTTGACCGGCCAGGCCGAGAGCTTCACGCTGAGCCGCGAAATGCTCTTGCGCAGCGTGCGCCTGCCCTTGTATTCACCGGCCTTGGCGGCCGCCCTGCCCGCGGCCATCCATGCGGCCGCCAGCACGGGCCGCTTTGAGGGCTTGCTCGGCCTGAGCGGCGCTTTGGCCAGCAGCAAATCAAGCCGGCTGGCGATGGGCATGCATTTCTCAGTGGTGTGTGCCGAGGATGTGCCGCGTCTGGAGAAAAGCGCCGACCTGCCGGGCGCCTACTTTGGCCGCGATGACGCACAGCTCTACGAGCAAGCCTGCAGACATTGGCCTCGCGCCGAGATCGCGCCGGCTTTCTTCAGCATGCCGCCGGCCGCATCGCCGGTACTGCTGCTCAGCGGCGGCGCCGACCCGGCCACGCCGCCGCGTCATGGCGAGCGCGCTACCAAGGCCTTGGGCTCTGCTAACGCGAAGCTGGTACAGCACATCATCGTGCCCGAGGCCGGCCATGGCGTGATGGGGGTGGGCTGCATGCGTGAGCTGCTCTTCCGCTTCATTGACGCCAAGACCGATGCGCTGGCGCTACCGCAGGACGCGGCTTGCGCCACCAAGATCCCGCGCCCCGGCGCCTTCCTGCCGGTGCAGGCCAGCAGCGCGCCAGCCGCCAAGGTGCAGCCATGATTCAGATCGAAAACGTCAGCAAACAATTCATCGCCAAAAGCGGCGGTTCGCTGCTCAAGCGGCCAGCCAAGTTGCTGGTGCAGGCGGTCAAGTCGGTGACGGTGGACGCGCCCGATGGCCGCATCACCGGCTTGCTCGGCCCCAATGGCGCCGGCAAAACCACCACCCTGCGCATGTTGGGCGGTTTGTTCACACCGGACAGCGGCCGCATCACGGTCGACGGCATTGCGGTGGCCGAGCAGCCCCGCCAAGCCCTGGCCCGCATGGGCATTCTGGGCGACGCGCATGGCCTCTACCCGCGCTTGTCGGCACGCGAAAACATCATCTACTTCGGCCGTTTGCAGGGCATGGAAGAAGGTGCGGCAAATGCGCGCGCCGAGGCGCTGGCCGAACTGCTGGACATGAGCAAGATTCTCGACCGGCGAGCCGAGGGCTTCAGCCAAGGTGAGCGGATGAAAACGGCGCTGGCACGCTCACTGGTTCATGACCCCGCCCATATCGTGCTGGACGAACCGACCAATGGACTCGATGTGCTGGCCACCCGTTCGCTGCGTGAGGCGCTGCGCCATCTGCGCTCGGCCGCAGGCGGCAGCAAATGCATCATTTTCTCGACCCACATCATGCAGGAGGTGGAGCAGCTGTGTGAGCACGTCGTGATCGTCGCGGACGGCCGCAGCGTGGCCGAGGGTTCGGTCGAGCAATTGCTTGAACAAGCCGGCGAGCGCAAATTCGAAGATGCCTTCGTCAAGCTGGCCTTTCACCATGAACAAACGGGAGCGGCGGCATGAGGACGCAGGCAAGCATGAGCAAGAATTTCTGGATCGTCTTTGTCAAGGAAGTGCTGGACGCGCTGCGCGACCGCCGCACGCTGCTGCGCCTGATGGTGCCGGCCGTGCTGATGGGGCCGCTATTGTTGTTGGCGCTGTCCGGCTTTATCTCCTCACTGGAGGAGCGGGCCGACAAGCGCGAAGTGATGGTGGCCGGCATAGAACATGCGCCGACCCTGCGCAACTATCTGGAGCGGCAGACCTACACCATCAAAACGGCTCCGGCCGACTACGAAACGCAGCTGCGCAATACCAAGTTGCTGGAGCCGGTGCTGGTCATAGGCAAAGACTTCGAGGCGGAATTGTTGACCGGTCAGCAGCCAACCGTGGAACTGGTCAGCGATAGCGCCAACCAGCGCGCCAGCACCGGCCTGGGCGGCCTGGGACGCTTGCTCGGTGGCTTCAACCGTGAACGCGCAACGCTGAACATGGCACTGCGCGGCGTCTCGACCGAGTTGCTGCAGCCGGTCTTGGTGGAAGAGCGTGACCTGGCAAGCAGCCAGGCCCGCGCCACCCGCATCACCAGCATCATCCCGATGTTCATCATCATGGCGGTGCTTTACGGCGCGCTCACGGCCGCGCTCGACAGCACGGCCGGCGAGCGTGAACGCGGCTCGCTGGAGCCGCTGTTGATGAACCCGGTGCAACATCTGGCCTTGGTGCTGGGCAAATGGGGCGCGGTGGCCTTGCTGGGCCTGCTGGTGGCGCTGCTGGCCAGCCTGAGCTTCATCCCGGCGCAATGGCTGCTCAGGAGCGACAGCCTGCAGGCGATGTTCCAGTTCGGCTGGTACGAGGTGTTTGCCTTTTTGCTCTTGCAGCTGCCGCTGGCTGCGGGCCTGGGCGCTGTGCTGATGGCGATGGCGATTCGCTCCAAGACCTTCAAAGAGGCGCAGGCCGGCAGCGGCTTGATCGTCACGCTGGTGGGCCTGGCGCCCATGGTCAGCATGCTCAACCCGGGCGGCGACGCGGCCTGGTATTTGTGGGTGCCCGGTCTGGCCCAGAACACGCTGATGATGTTGGTGCTGAAGGGCGAAGCCTTGAGTTTTGCAAAGGTCATGCCGGGCGTGTTGGTGGGTGCGGTCTTGACGGTGGGCTGCTTGCTCTTCGTCGCCAAGTCGATGCGACTAGCCGTAGCCGGACACAAATAGCCGCGAGGGCTTTTTGTGCCAGCGCGGCGCGCTTGGGGCAAGCGGCGCATTCGTCAGCTATTCACTTGCTGAGCCCTTTTACCCATGCACATAATGCACCGAGGCTTTGAGGGCTTAGGCGCGCCGCCTCAGTCCGGGCTCATGCATCGGAGACGCGCATGGGGTTTTGCAAGTTGGCTCGACATCGGCGGCCAGCGCTCGCGCTGGCACTGCACTTGTGCGGGCTGCTACTCGGCGGCCTTGCGCCCAGCTCGATCAGGGCTCAGGCTGCGCCTGAGAAACCCAGCTACAGCGTCTATATCGTGCCGCAGTTCCAAGCCGCCGAGATTCAACGCATCTGGGCACCCTTGCTCGACAAGCTTGGCCAGGAGGCCGGCCTGCAGCTGAATCTGAAGCTGGTCAAGGACATCCCCGCTTTCGAGGCCGAGCTGGCCAGCGGTCGCCCTGACTTTGCCTATATGAACCCCTATCACCAGTTGCAAGCCCATGCGGCGCAGGGCTACCGGCCGCTACTGCGCGACAGCAAGTTGTTACAGGGTGTGCTGCTGGTACGCAAGGACGACCCGATCAAGTCGGTGCAGGAGTTGCAAGGCAAGGCCTTGGCGTTTCCGGCCCCGAACGCGCTCGGCGCCTCTCTCTTGATTCGGGCGCAGCTGGCCGAGGCCGAGTCGGTGCAGGTCAAACCGGTCTATGCCAGGACGCATGCCAATGCTTATCGCCTGACCCTGTTCGGCAAGACAGCGGCCAGCGGTGGCCTGCGCGCGACGCTGGACAAGGAACCCGAAGCCGTGCAGGCCGGCTTGCGCGTGCTGATGGAAACCCAAGGCGCTGCGCCCCACCCCTTCAGCGCCCACCCGCGGGTGCCGGCAGCGCAGGCACAGGCCGTGGCCGCAGCGATGGTCAAGATGTCTGCTGAGCCGGCCCTGCAAGCTTTGTTCAAAGACATTCCGATGACCAAGCCGGTCGCGGCAGACTTTGAGCGCGATTACCGTCCGCTGGCGAAGTTAGGGCTCGAAAAATACATCAGCCATGAACCGGACTGAATGGGCAAAGGGCGCTACTTCGGCATGAGGCTGCGGCGCATATGGCCAAAGCGCTTCAAGCATCAGCTCGCCTTGATGATGAGTTTGCTGCTGATTCTGGCGCTGGCCATGCTCGGCGGCTTCACCGCCTTGCAGCAACAGTTGCGCGCACGTGATGCGGTCGAAGCGCAGGCCACGCTATTGGCCCGCGGCCTGGGCGACGCGGCCACCAATTTGATCCTTGTCGGCAGCCTTGACGGGGTCGAAGCGCTGGCCCTGTCATACGCGGCGATGGCCGATGTGCGGCGCTTGGGCGTCTTCAGTCCGCAAGGCAAGCCGCTGACCCAGATCGTCCACGAGGCCGGCCAAAGCGCGCAGGCCAGCTATGCCGGCCCGCAGCGGCTGCGGCCCATGCCTTCGGTTCAAAAGTTACAGGTCTCGCTGGACACCGAAAGCGCCTTGCTGACGGTCTGGCAGCCCGTACAGACCGACGAGCAGTTGCTCGCCTGGATACAGCTTGACTATGACTTGAGCGATATGCGTCGGCAGAGCCAGGCGATTTGGCGCAATACCGCGCTGATGGCGCTGCTGACGGTGCTGCTTTGCTACCCGCTGCTGATGGCCTTTTTGCGCCGGCCAATGCAGAGCATTGACGAGGCGCGCCGTTTTGCGGTTGAGCTGGCCGATGACGTCGGCACCGCCCCCTTGCAAGTCGAAGGGCCGCTGGAAATCAGGCAGCTGCAACAGGCGCTCAATGAGGCTTCGATGCTGCTGCAACAGCATCTGATCATGATGACCGACGGCATACAAACACACCAGGCCCAGGCCAGGCTGCTGGCAGCGCAAAACGACAAGCTGGGAGCGATTTTTACGAACAGCCCGGATGGTTTGTTGACCTTCAACCGAGCGGGCAAGGTCGAGTTCACCAACCAAGCCTTTTTGCGCATGACCGGGCTGCGTGAAGACGAGGTGCTGGGACAAGACGACCTTGGGCTGGACGCCAAGCTGCGCGAACGGGCGGTGGATGGTTGCGAGTTTGCCGGCTTGGCCGCCAGCTTCGGGCCGAGCAAGCAAAGCCTGACCCTGCGCGGCGAGCCGCCTAAATTTTTGTCCATCAGCGGCCGCCAAACCACGGCGTCCTCGGTCAGCTTGGCGCTCTACATCAGCGATGAGACCAAGCAGCATGAGCTGGACCGGATGAAGTCTGAGTTCTTGACGCTGGCTGCCCATGAACTGCGCACACCCATGGCCAGCATCTTCGGTTTTGTCGAACTCTTGATCCATCGTGAGTTCAGCGAGGCCAAGCGGGCCGACATGCTCGCGCGCATTCACCGGCAAAGCAAGCTGATGATCAACATCCTCAATGAACTGCTGGACCTGGCGCGCATCGAAGCGCGCGGTGCCAGCGAGTTCAAGTTCGAGTCGCTGGATCTGGCCGAACTGGTCACGCAGGTGCTGAGTGATTATTTGCCGCCACAGGGGCGCGAGCGACCGAAGCTCGAAGCCGCCGTGCAGGCGATGCCGGTGCATGTGGACCGCCAGAAGATGCAGCAGGCACTGCTCAACACGCTCTCCAACGCCTATAAATACTCACCCGGTGGCGAGCCGGTGACCTTGCGCCTGCTGAGCAATGCGCCGGAAGAGGGGCGAGTCCACTACGGCGTCGAAGTCAGGGACCGCGGCATCGGCCTGTCGCCCGCGCACTTGGCCCGCATGGGCGAGCGCTTTTTCCGCGCCGACGCGTCCGGCCATATCCCCGGAACCGGTCTGGGTGTCAGCATCGTGCGCGAGTTGCTGGAGCTGATGGGCGGACGGCTGCAGATCGAAAGCGAACTCGGCCAAGGCACTTGCGTGACCTTGTGGCTATGACCGCTTCAATGCAAGCCCAGTGCCCGCTGAACCTCGTACTGCCAAGGCAGCGCGTGAACAATTTCGTTCAATTGCCGCGCCGACTCCAGCGGAGCTAACACTTCACCCGCCCGGTTGACGAACTGCAAATTGGTGATCAAGGCCATCGGGTCCACCATCGCTACCAAACCGGCCGGCATGCTGACCCAATCCCAGGCCACGCCAGCAATCGCATGCCCCTCGGCCCCTTGCCATAGGGTTTGTCCCATGGCTGGGTGCTCGGCGTCGCCGGCGACCAACACCTGGGTACTCAAATGCGCCAATTGCAAACCAGGAACGTGCTGGGTTTCACACAAAACTCGGGGCCATGCGTACACAATCCAAGCAGGAGTCATATTTTTGATATAAGAATTGAAATACGCTAAACAAGCGCGGGCAACTGGCTCCAAGTGTGCAGGCTGCTGAAATAAGGCGCTAGCTGTAAACCTTGTCAGGGAGACAACGGATGGGCAAAACGCCGAATCGGCGCTAGCCTTGGATGGATGGAGGGAGGCGATTCGATGTTAGACGGGCGATACCAATCGGTGCTTGAAGCTCGGAATCGGGATGTGTTCGCCAATGAGTTGGAGCACTTCACCAAGGCTATGGGCTTTGACAATTTTTCGGCCATGACCGTGGTGGATCATTCGCTGGGGCGGTCTGATTTCATCAATATTGATAACTGCCCACCTGGTTTCAAGGACGCCTGGAGCGACCCTTCTTTGGCGTCGCTTGATCCGGTCATGCAGCATTGCAAGCGGCAAAGCGTGCCGATTGTTTGGGATCAACGCACCTATGTGAGCAAGAATGCCGGACACCTTTGGGAGGTGCAGGCCCGTTTCGGCTACCGAACCGGCGTCTGCCTAGCCTTGCATTTGCCAGAGGGCAGGCACTTTGTTCTCGGCATGGACCGCAGCGCCGACCTACCGTCGGACGCCACACAATTGACCCGTTTGGTTGCGGACATGCAATTGTTTGCCGTACATGCCGTTGACACCGCTTTGCGTGTGCTTTTGCCGCCTGAACAGCAACTCGACCGCCCCCATCTGACGCCTCGGGAATTGGAGGCTTTGCGCTGGACCATGGATGGCAAGACCGCATGGGAAGTGGGCACCATATTGAGCATCAGCGAACGCACGGCCGTCCTGCATTTGAGCAACGCCATGCGCAAGCTCGACTGCAATAACAAGCACCAGGCCGTGCTGAAGGCGATGCGGCTGGGCTTGATACGCTGAATCATTTGGGGCCGCCCTGTAAGAGTTGACAGTTACCAAACGGCGCCGCCTCTGCTTCAATGATCCTGTGCCGATAACGCGCACTCCACTCAATCGGAATTAGCCATGCAAAACGAACAAACTCAGTCCTTGAATTCCCAACCTACGCCAACCCAAGGGCCAGTGGAAATCGACGCACAACTGCTGCGCTTGATAAGCGGGGGAGCGTCACAAGGTGAAACTCAAGGCTCGCCATCAGATCCATCGCCCAAAGGCGGCTGGTAATTCCTATTGACCACGATGCTCGCTGCAGCATGAGGAGGCCCGGAGCCAACTAACGCTCCAAGCTCCTTATGCTCTTTCGCCCTGAGGCCATCCAAGGCCAGCAACAAGCCTGGCTGGGCAGCATTCAGCTGTTACGCCCGCTCTCGCTCAAGGTCTTGAGCTTTACCGCCATCACGGCGGTAGTGGCCGTGGCTTTGTTTCTGAGTAGCGCTGAATACACCCGCAAAGCGCGCGTCAGCGGCTATTTGCTGCCCGACCGTGGCGTGTTGCGCGTCAGCAGCGCGCAGGCGGCGACCGTGCTGACGCGCGAAGTCAGCGAAGGCCAGTCGGTCAAGGCAGGCGATGTGCTGTTCGTGTTGAGCCTGGACAGCGCGAATCAAAGTGCCGAGGCCATCGCCAAGAACCTGACGGCAGGCCAGCAAAGCCTGCAGATGAGCGCCGAGCATCAGCGGCAGTTAGCGCACACTCAGCAGCAAACACTCGCTCAGCGCCGCAAGGGGATTGAACGTGAACTGGCCTTGCTGAAGGCCGAGGCCGGCTTGCAGCAGGAACGTCAAGCGCTCGCCGATGCGGCCTTGGCCAGACTGGAGCAGCTCAGCCGCGATAACTTCATCTCGGCCGCCCAAGTGCAGGCCAAGCGCGAAGAAGTACTGGGCCTGCGTGCTCAGGGCCAAGCACTGGAGCGGCAGCGCGAGGCCTTGCTGCGCGAACAAGAAGCGACGCTTGCCGAAGCACAGCAATTGCCGCTGAAAGAGCAGGTGCTGCAAGGCGTGATTGAGCGCGACAGCGCCGAGTTGAACCGGCTCGGCCTGGAAACCGAAGGCCGCCGCCGCCTGGTCTTGCGCGCGCCCAGCGACGGTGTGGTCGCCACGCTGCAGGCCGAGCCCGGCCAAAGCGTCAACGCGGGGGCCGTCTTGGCCAGCGTGCTGCCGGCTCAGGCGCTGATGCTGGCGCAGCTGTACGCGCCTTCCAGCGCGGTGGGGTTCGTGCGGCCACTACAAGCGGTGAACCTGCGCTACCAAGCCTTTCCCTACCAAAAATTCGGCAGCCAAAGTGGCCGGGTCTTGCAGGTCTCGCGCACCCCTTTGACGCCGGCCGAGCTGGCCTTGCTGAACCTGCCGGCCGCCCTCAGCCAGGGCGCACAGAGCGAGCCGCTGTACCGCATCACCGTCGGCCTGGATCGCCAAACCGTCACGGCCTATGGCCAAGAGCAGGCCTTGAGCGCCGGCATGCAGTTGGACGCCGACGTGCTGCTGGAGCGACGCCGTTTGATCGAATGGATTTTCGAGCCCTTGTTGAGTCTGGCCCGCCGTGTCTGAGGCTCACCGTTTGATTGAGCGCCTGCACCTCGGCTGGCGTGGCCGCTCGCGAGTGCCGCTGACCTTGCAAACCGAGGCCGCCGAATGCGGCCTGGCTTGTTTGTCCATGGTCGCCAGCAGCCATGGCCTGAAGCTCAATCTCGCTCAAATGCGTGCGCGGTTTTCGCTGTCGCTGAAAGGCGCGACGATGGCCGATTTGGTGCGCATGGCAGCCGATTTGGGCATGAGCAGCCGCGCCTTGCGCGCCGAGCCGGCACATTTGGCACAGCTGCATCTGCCTGCGATTCTGCATTGGGATTTCAAACATTTCGTCGTCTTGGTGGAAGTGAGCGACGACTATGCGGTGATTCACGACCCGGCCCATGGCCGCCGCCGGCTGCACTTGGCCGAGCTATCGCGCCACTTCACGGGTGTGGCACTTGAACTGCGCCCCGGCAACACTTTTGCACCCCAAGCCGCGGCGCCACGGCTGCAATGGCGCCAGTTGTTCGGCCGCATCAGCGGCTTGAAGCGCTCGCTGCTGCAGATTTTGGGGCTGGCGCTGGCGCTCGAAATGCTGGCCCTGCTCTCGCCCTTCTTGCTGCAATGGGTGGTCGACGGCGTGCTGGTCAGCGCCGACCGCGACCTGCTTGTCACGCTAGGCCTGGGCTTTGGCCTGCTGGTGCTGCTGCAGGTCGGCGTCGGCGCGCTGCGCTCCTGGGCAGTGCTGTATTTGTCGGCCTCGCTGAACGTGCAATGGCTGACGCAGGTTTTCGGCCATCTGCTCAAGCTGCCGCTGGCCTGGTTCGAGAAACGCCATATCGGCGACATCTGGTCGCGCTTCGGCAGCGTGCAGCTGATTCAGCGCACGCTCTCGACCCGTTTTGCCGAGGCGATTCTGGACGGGCTGATGGTCATCATCACGCTGGCGATGATGTGGATCTACAGCCCGCGCCTGAGCGCGGTGGCGCTGCTGGCAGTGGGCGCTTATGCCATGCTGCGCTGGGCTTTTTTCAGGCCGTTGCGTGAGGCCTCGGAAGAAGCGCTGGTGCATGAAGCCAAGCAGAACAGCCATTTCCTCGAATCACTGCGTGGCGCGCAGGCGATCAAGCTGTTCAATGCGCAGGCCGAGCGCAGCGCCTCCTTTGCCAACCTGGTGGTTGAGCAGATGAATGCCGGCATCACGGTGCGCCGACTCGACCTTTGGATGGACGTCGGCCACAAGCTCTTGTTCGGTCTGGAGCGAGTTGCCATCATCTGGCTGGGCGCGCTGCTGGTCTTGGACCGCGAGCTGTCGGTCGGCATGCTGTTTGCCTTTCTGGCCTACAAGGAGCAATTCACGCTGCGCCTGGCCGGGCTGATCGACAAGGGCGTCGAGCTGAGCATGTTGCGCCTGCAGGGCGAGCGCTTGGCAGACATCGTGCTGACGGCGCCGGAGTCCGATGCTGGCCTGGCGGCCCCGGCGCCTGACAGCGAAGGCAGCCTGACTTTGCACGCGGTGAGTTTTCGCTATGCGGACGGTGAGCCGGCCGTGCTGAGCGACTGCAGCTTTGGCGTTGAAGCAGGTGAATCGGTCGCCATCATCGGCCCCTCGGGCTGCGGCAAGACCACGCTGATGAAGCTGCTGCTGGGCATTCACAGCCCGCAGGCTGGCGAGATTCGGGGCGGCGGTGTGCCTCTCGCGCACATCGGCCTGAGCGCCTGGCGCGCGCGCATCGGCACGGTGATGCAAGACGATCAGCTCTTCGCCGGCAGCATCGCTGACAACATCGCTTTCTTCGACCCCGATGCAGACCCTCAGTGGATCGAAGAATGCGCGGAAAGAGCCTGCGTGCTGGCCGACATCAAGGCCATGCCCATGGGATTTCAAAGCCTGATCGGTGATATGGGCAGCAGCCTCTCGGGTGGCCAACGGCAGCGGATTTTGTTGGCGCGGGCACTCTACAAACGGCCGCAATTCCTGTTCCTGGACGAAGCGACGAGCGCGCTTGATGTGGCGCGCGAACGCGAGGTCAATGCTTCGCTGCAAACCTTGAGGCTGACCCGAATTGTCATCGCGCATAGGCCCGAGACGATTGCTGCGGCTGAGCGGGTGATTCGAATGCAGGCAGGCCGCCTGGTGGCTTGAAAAGCTGCCGAGATGTAAGCCGCAGTGGGATGCTCGGCTATGGCTTCCATCGAGATTCCCAACTGGACGGCGCATATCGCTGCACTTAGAGTCAGGCTATTGATCCAACCTCAACAATAGCAACTACGGCAGCACGACAGATATGGCCAAAACCGCGAGCTTCGGCATCCTCCATCTCGGCACCTCATTTGGCGTCACCTATGCCTTGACGGGCAATATCGCTATCGCTGGCGCAGTGACTTTCATCGAGCCACTGGTCAACACCGTCATGCATCACTTCTTTGAAAAGTACTGGGGCCACCCTGCTTTGTTGGCTTGGTGGGCGCGCCTCCGCACAGGTACGGCGACGGCCAGCCCGGCCTGAACTGATCTGGGTGCCTGACCTCACTCAATCTGGGCAGCCTGAACTCAAGGCGCTGTTTGCTCTTCCATCCAACCCAGCCAGCGCATGGCTTGCTCGCGGTTGTCGCCGCACATCAGCTCGGACGGCTGCAGCGAGCCGCAGACTGCCGGCCGCTCGGGGCGGCCGAAGATCTTGCAGCGGTTCGCTTCATCGAGCTGTATGCAGCGCACCCCGGCCGGCTTTGAGATGCCATTGATGACCGGCATGCCCGGGATGGGTGAGCTGATGGACGGGGCGACGCAACAGGCGGCGCAGTGATCTCGGCATTTCATCGCGCAATTGTCCGTCGACTTGGTCGCCGCGGCCGGCACTTATCCACAGCCCCGCGTAAAATCTGCCGCTTGCCCGCGCGCGCGTCTTCCGTTCCGCCGAGGCCTCCTTCTTCAAGGCAAACCCACTCATGCAATACCCCAAGGAATTCGACGTTATCGTGGTCGGCGGCGGCCACGCCGGCACCGAGGCCGCGCTGGCCGCCGCCCGCATGGGCTGCGCCACGCTGCTGCTGACCCACAATATCGAGACGCTTGGGGCCATGAGCTGCAACCCCTCGATCGGCGGCATCGGCAAGGGCCATCTGGTCAAGGAAGTCGACGCGCTGGGTGGCGCGATGGCGGCGGCCACCGACGAGGCCGGCATCCAGTTCCGCATCCTCAATGGCTCCAAGGGCCCGGCCGTGCGAGCCACCCGCGCGCAGGCCGACCGAGTTTTGTACAAGGCGGCGATCCGCCACAAGCTCGAAAACCAGCCCAATCTGTGGCTGTTCCAACAGGCAGTAGACGACTTGCTGGTCGAGTCGGACGGCCAGGGCGAGCGGGTCGTCGGTGCCGTCACGCAGATGGGTTTGCAATTCCGCGCCCGCTCGGTCGTGCTGACCGCCGGCACTTTTCTCGACGGCCGCATCCATGTCGGCCTGCAGAACTACGCCGCCGGCCGCGCGGGGGACCCACCAGCGATCAGCCTGTCGGCGCGCCTCAAAGAATTGAAGCTGCCGCAGGGCCGCCTAAAAACCGGCACGCCGCCACGCATCGATGGTCGCTCGATAGATTTTTCGAAATGCGAGGAACAAGGCGGCGACCTGAACCCGCTGCCGGTCTTCAGCTTTATGGGCAACGTCTCGCAACACCCGCGCCAAGTGCCCTGCTTCATCACGCACACCTCGGCGGCGACGCACGCCATCATCCGCTCCGGCTTCGAGCGCAGCCCGATGTTCACCGGCGTGATCGAAGGCGTCGGCCCGCGCTACTGCCCCAGCATCGAAGACAAGGTCAATCGCTTCGCCGACAAAGACAGCCACCAGATTTTTCTGGAGCCCGAAGGTCTGACGACGCACGAGTACTACCCGAACGGCATCTCGACCTCCCTGCCCTTCGATATTCAACTCGCCGCCGTGCGCTCGATTCCGGGCCTGGAGAACGCCCACATCATGCGGCCCGGCTACGCGATCGAGTACGACTACTTCGACCCGCGCGGCCTCAAGTCCAGCTTCGAAACCCGCGACATCCAGGGCCTGTTCTTCGCCGGCCAGATCAATGGCACGACCGGCTACGAGGAAGCGGCAGCCCAAGGTCTGTTCGCCGGCCTCAACGCGGCCCTGCAGGTGCAGGGCCGTGGCCCTTGGTTACCGGCCCGCGACCAAGCCTATCTGGGCGTCTTGGTTGACGACCTGATAACCCAGGGTGTGACCGAGCCCTACCGTATGTTCACCAGCCGCGCCGAGTTCCGGCTGCAGCTGCGTGAAGACAACGCCGACATGCGCCTGACCGAAACAGGCCGCGAGCTGGGCCTGGTGGACGATGCACGCTGGACAGCTTTCAACCGCAAGCGCGACGCTGTTTCACGTGAAACAGAGAAGCTCAAAGCGACCTGGGTTCACCCGGCCATCCTGCCCGCCGCCGACGCCGAGCGTCTGGTCGGCAAGGCCTTGGAACGCGAATACAACTTCATCGAATTGCTGCGCCGGCCCGGCGTCGTCTATGACACCTTGGCCGAAGTCGCCGCCATCGCAAGACCGGAGTCGACTGTTTCACGTGAAACAATCAGCGCCGAGCTGGGCGATACCTTGGCCGCAGCGGTGATCGAGGCGATAGAAATCAGCGTCAAGTACGCCGGCTACATCAACAAGCAGGTTGACGACGTGGCTCGCGCCGCAAACTATGAACACCTGAAGCTGCCCGTTGACCTCGACTATTCGCAGGTCAGCGCCCTCTCCTTCGAGGCGCGCCAGAAGTTAAACAAGCTCAAGCCAGAGACCCTGGGTCAAGCTTCGCGCATCTCCGGCGTTACGCCAGCGGCCATCTCCTTGCTGCTGGTCCATCTGAAGAAGAAACGCTTCAAGGGCTTCAGCACTGAAGAAGCTGCAGCGACTCCCAGCGCCTGACCAATACCGACCCCGACGACAACAATGATTGATATTGCCAGCCTGCGCGCACCTCTGGTCGCCGCCGCGACAACCTTGCATTTGGAACTCAGTGAGGCCCAAGTCGACAAACTCTTGGCCTACCTAGCCATGATGGAAAAGTGGAACAAAGTCTACAACCTGACCTCACTGCGCGACCCGCAGGCGATGTTGACCCACCATTTGATCGACAGCCTGAGTTTGCTGCCGGCGCTGCGCAGGCATGCCGCCGGTCAGGCGCTGCGCTTGATGGATGTGGGCAGCGGCGGCGGTTTGCCCGGCGTGGTGATCGCCATCTGCAACCCCGAGATCGACGTCTCTTGTGTTGATGCGGTGCTGAAAAAGGCCAGTTTCATCACCCAGGTTGCGGCCGAGTTGAAGTTAGCCAATCTGCATGGCGTGCATTCCAGGGTCGAAGCCTTGAAGACGCCTGCCTTTGACTTGATCACCTCGCGGGCATTCGCCTCGCTCCTAGACTTCACCACCCTCACCCGCCAGCACCTGAAGCCAGGTGCGATCTGGCTGGCGATGAAAGGCCAACACCCTACCGACGAGATCGCCGCCTTGCCAACTGACCTCGATGTGTTTCACGTGGAACAACTTGAGGTTCCAGGCCTCGACGCCCAGCGTTGTTTGATCTGGATTCGGCCAAAAAACTGAGCCACGTAAACAAAATTGCCAGGCGCAGCGATTAAGCTGTGAAGGTCTACAAATACTGAGCACATGGCCAAGATCTTTTGCGTTGCCAATCAAAAAGGCGGAGTCGGCAAGACCACTACCACCGTCAACCTCGCCGCCGGCTTGGCCAAGGTGGGCCAGCGTGTGTTGGTCGTTGACCTTGATCCGCAGGGCAATGCGACCATGGGCTCCGGCATAGACAAACGCACGTTAGAGCTGACTGTTTACGATGTGTTGCTCGAATCAAGCAGCGTCGCTGAAGCCAAGCAGCACAGCGAAAAAGCCGGCTACGACGTGCTTGGCGCCAACCGCGAATTGGCCGGCGCGGAGGTCGAGCTGGTCTCGCAGGAGCGGCGCGAGCGACGCTTGAAGACCGCGCTGAGCGCCGTCAAAGATGACTATGACTTCATCTTGATCGACTGCCCGCCTTCGTTGTCGATGTTGACGCTGAACGGTCTGTGCTGTGCGCATGGGGTAGTCGTGCCCATGCAGTGCGAGTACTTTGCGCTCGAAGGCTTGTCTGACTTGGTCAATACGATCAAGCAGGTGCACGCCAATCTGAACCCCGATTTGCAAATCATCGGCCTCTTGCGCGTGATGTTTGACCCGCGCATCACCTTGCAAAACCAGGTCAGCGATCAACTCAAGAGCCATTTCGGCGACAAGGTTTTTGACACCGTGATCCCGCGCAATGTGCGCTTGGCCGAAGCGCCCAGCTACGGCCTGCCCGGCGTGGTGTTTGATGCCTCGTCCAAGGGTGCCCAAGCCTTCGTCGAGTTCGCGCGTGAAATGGTGCGCCGCGTCGGCAGCGTGTGATGGAGTTGGACTTGGCTGCACTCGCGCATCGCGCCGAACAAGCCGGGTTGAACGCCAGCGCGCCGCCACAGGAGAAGTTGATCGAAGGTTGGTTGATCCGGCTCTCGCCAGGCAAGGCCAAGCGCTCGCGCTGCATCAATGCGCTGGCCATCGGCACAATGCCCCTGGACGACTTGCTGGCGCGCTGCCAAGCCGCCTTTGCGGCTGCGGGTCTACCACTCTATGTACGCGTTACGCCATACAGCCAACCAGCCGACCTGGACCAGCAACTGGCCACCAAAGGCTGGCTCGCTTCGGACGCTGCCGACGTGATGGTTTTGGCCGCCCTGCCCGACGCTTGCATATTGCCGGCCGGCCAAGTCTTACAAGCATTGGAGGCACCGGCCTACGCGCAACTGGTCGGCCAATTACGCGGCTCCAGCGCCGAAGAGATCAGCGCTCACGCCGAGCGCCTGCAAGCTTCACCGGTGCCCTATCGAGGCTTTGCCTTGCGAGCCGCCGACATGGACCTGTTGGCTTGCGGCCAGTTTGCCCGCGAGGGCGGCATTGTCGGCTTGTTCGACATCTTCACGCCGCCGGCGCAGCGCGGCCGGGGCCATGCCTTGAATCTGTGCCGCCAGCTGCTGCAGATCGCCGCCGCCGAGGGCGCGCATGAAGCGTATCTGCAAGTAGGCTCAGATAACTTCGAGGCCCAGCGAGTCTATGCACGACTGGGCTTCCAGTTCGCCTACCGCTACCACTACCGCAGCGCGACAGTGCCAAGGGACTAGGGGTGCTCAAAGAGCGCCCTAGAAGCGCTTAAAGCCCCAGACCCTCATCAAGACCCAGGTGCACGTTCATAGACTGCACAGCGGCCCCGCTGGCGCCCTTACCGAGGTTATCCAGGCGAGCCATCACCAAGACTTGGGTCTCTGAGCCGAACACGAACAGATCGACCCGGTTCGTGTCATTGCAGGCCTGTACGTCGAAGAAGCCTGATTCCAAAGTGCCCGCATCACGCAGCGGCATCACCCGGATGAAACGCTCGCCTTCGTAATGCGCGGCCAGCGCCTGCTGCAGATCCTCGGGCCGGGCACCGCCACGCAACTGGCTCAGATGCAAAGGCACCGTGACGGTCAAGCCTTTGTAAAAGTTGCCGACGATGGGCATGAAAACAGGCGCGTTGGCCAAGCCTGTGTGCGCCATCATCTCGGGCAAGTGCTTGTGGGCCAGACCTAAGGCATAGGGGCGCGGCGACTGCAGCGCTGCATTCCCACCGGCTTCGTACTCGGCGATCATGCTTTTGCCGCCGCCCGAGTAACCGGTTATCGAAGTGGCCGAAACCAAGGCTTCCGGACCGAGCAGACCAGCATCGACCAAAGGCCGCAAAGCCAGGATAAAGGCCGAGGCATGGCAGCCCGGATTGGAAATGCGCTTGGCGGCACGCAGCTTGTCGCGTTGGCCCTCAGCCAACTCAGGCAGACCAAAAGCCCAACCCGGCGCCGTGCGGTGGGCCGTGCTGGCGTCGATCAAGCAGGTGTTCGGGTTGCTGATCATTGACGCGGCTTCACGTGAAGCCGCATCGGGCAGGCACAAAAAAGCTACATCGGCGGCGTTCAACAGGCGCGCGCGCTCAGCTGCATCCTTGCGCTTGTCGGCATCAATGCGCAGCACTTCCACGTCCTTGCGCGCCGCCAGATATTCGTGAATACGCAGCCCTGTCGTACCCTCTTGCCCGTCCACAAAAACTGCGTAAGTCATGATCTCTCCAGCACAATCAAATTCAAAGAACCGAAATCTTAAGGCAAGCCGATGAAAGCCCTGCAACGCGTCCTCTTACTGCCCGGCTGGTTGAACTCCGACCCCGAACATTGGCAAAGCTTGTGGGAGCAACACTTTGGCTACGAGCGGGTCGAGCAGGCCGACTGGGACTGGCCAAGACGCGGCGATTGGATGGCGCGACTGGACGAGGTTCTACTCGCGGACGAGCGCCCGGCGGTACTGGTCGCCCATTCGCTCGGC
This sequence comes from uncultured Roseateles sp., assembly GCA_963510335.1. Classification (GTDB taxonomy): domain Bacteria; phylum Pseudomonadota; class Gammaproteobacteria; order Burkholderiales; family Burkholderiaceae_C; genus Paucibacter_A. The sequence goes on along the minus strand of CAUPEV010000001.1, from coordinate 84,753 downwards.
TGCCAATTGGTCGCTAGCTGGGCCGAGCACTCAAGGATGACAGCTCGCGTGGCGGGAGCGTTGCTGGTAGCACCTCCTGATACTGAAGCTGTCGATATCCCGCCTCAGTTGCACAATGGGCGGCCCATCCGTCGCAGCCGTCTGCCCTTCCCTGCAATCAGCGTGATCAGCAGCGATGACCCGTTTTGCAACTTCGCGCGTGGCACGCAGATGGCCGCGGACTGGGGCAGCCGCTTGGTCGAAGCAGGGCCATGTGGCCACTTGAATACAGCCTCCAAACTTGGCCTCTGGCCGCAGGGTCAGGTCTTGCTGGCAGAGTTGCTGAACGGGCAACACGAGTAAGGGACAATTGCCGCATGGCGACAAAAAAACTCAAAGGCCTCGGCCTCGGCTTGGAAGCACTCCTGGGCCCCACCGTCAGCGATTCAGACGCAGCAGCAGCCCGCGAGGGCGCCCCTAACGCCTTGCGCTTGGAGCAGATGCAGGCCGGCAAATACCAGCCGCGCACGCGTATGGATGAGGGCTCGCTGTACGAGCTGGCCGAGAGCATCAAGGCCCAAGGCATCATGCAACCGATTCTGGTGCGGCCGATCAAGCCGCCCTCGGATTTGAGCGAGGTGCGTTATGAAATCATCGCCGGCGAAAGGCGCTTCCGGGCCGCTCAGCTGGCTGGCTTGCGCGAAGTGCCGGTGCTGGTCAAAGCGGTGCCCGACGAGGCTGCCGCCGCGATGGCCTTGATCGAAAACATCCAGCGCGAAGACCTCAACCCGCTCGAAGAAGCACAGGGCCTGCAGCGTCTGGTCAGCGAGTTCCATCTGACGCATGAACAGGCGGCGCAAGCGGTCGGCCGTTCGCGCAGCGCCGCCAGCAATCTCTTACGCCTGCTGCAACTGGTGGAACCGGTGCAAAACATGCTGATGGCCGGCGACATCGACATGGGCCATGCGCGCGCGCTGCTGCCCTTGGACGGCGCCCATCAGATCACCTGCGCGACCGAAATCGCCGCCAAAAAACTCAGCGTGCGCGAGGCCGAGAAAATGGTCGCACGCCAAGGTGTGGGACGCCAAACAACCTTGCTGCGCGCCAAGAACGACAAGAGCCGTGACCTGCTGCGCTTGGAAGAGGAGTTGTCGGATCTGCTCACGGCAGTGGTCGAAGTGCGCGTCAAGAAGCGCACCAAGCGCGGCGAACAGGGCGAGCTGTCGATTCAGTTTGCATCGCTGGACGAGCTCAATGGTTTGATCGACCGCCTACGCGGCCCTCAATAAGCAGCAAAAGCTCCTAGGGTTGTGGGGGTCAGGTCATGCCCCCCGCGCCAAGCAAAATCGGCGTAGCATTGAGTCGAGGCTAAGCACTTGAATAAGCTTGAAAGCACCTCAAGTGCAGGCTTATTCTTGGTTTGACTTGAGCACTCAAGTAGCAAGCTCTGTTCAAGGCTGAGAAGCACGAAAGAAATGCAAGGAAAGCTCTGATGGCGCCCCTGTTTCGACAGACGGTTGCGGCCGGGACGCCATCACAACTTCCCTGAAATCCCAAGGCAAACGGGTGCCTTGGTTTGGATGGGGCTTGACAGGAGCTCAGCATGGACGTGATCAGCAGTTTCACCGCTCGCTACGAGCGCACTCGCGTTGAAGAACTCTCGCTGGAGGATTACCTCGCCGAGTGCAAACGCAACCCCATCACCTACGCTACCGCGCCCGAGCGCATGCTCCAGGCTATAGGTGAGCCGCAGATGATTGACACACGCAACGACACGCGGCTGTCGCGTCTGTTTGCCAACAAGACCATCAAGATCTACCCCGCCTTTGCAGAGTTCTACGGGCTCGAAGAGGCGATTGAACAAGTCGTTAGCTACTTCCGCCATGCGGCCCAAGGCCTGGAGGAAAAGAAGCAGATCCTCTACTTGCTGGGGCCGGTCGGTGGCGGCAAAAGCTCGATTGCCGAACGACTGAAACAGCTGATGGAGCAAGTGCCGTTTTATGCCTTGCAAGGCTCGCCGGTCAACGAGTCGCCACTGGGCCTGTTTGACGCGGCCGAGGACGGCCACTTACTGGAACAGGAATACGGCATACCGCGCCGCTACCTGAACCGCATCCTGAGCCCTTGGGCGGTCAAACGGCTGGAGGAATTCGGCGGCGATATCCGCCGCTTCAAGGTCGTCAAGCGCTACCCCAGCGTGCTCAAGCAGGTCGGCATCTCCAAGACCGAACCGGGTGACGAGAACAACCAGGACATCTCCTCGCTGGTCGGCAAGGTCGATATCCGCAAACTCGAGACCTTTTCGCAAGACGACCCGGATGCCTACAGCTACTCCGGTGGCCTGTGCCTGGCCAACCAAGGCCTGCTGGAATTCGTCGAAATGTTCAAGGCGCCGATCAAGGTCTTGCACCCCTTGCTGACCGCCACGCAGGAGGGTAATTACAAGGGCACGGAAGGCTTTGGCGCCATCCCCTTCGACGGCATCGTGCTGGCCCACAGCAATGAGAGCGAATGGAAGACCTTCCGCAATAACAAGAACAACGAGGCCTTCCTGGACCGCATCTATATCGTCAAGGTGCCGTACTGCTTGCGCGTTAGCGAAGAGGTCAAAATCTACGAGAAGCTGATCCGCGGCTCCTCGCTGGTATTTGCCAAATGCGCGCCGGGTACGCTGAAGATGATGAGCCAGTTCGCCATCCTGACACGCCTGAAGGAGCCTGAAAACTCGTCCTTGTATTCGAAGATGCTGGTCTATGACGGCGAGAGCCTGAAGGACACCGACCCCAAGGCCAAGAGCTACCAGGAGTACCGCGACTACGCCGGCGTCGACGAGGGCATGAGCGGTATCTCGACCCGCTTCGCCTACAAGATTCTGTCCAAGGTCTTCAACTTCGACTCCTCCGAGGTGGCTGCCAACCCGGTGCACCTGATGTATGTGCTGGAGCAGCAGATCGAGCGCGAGCAATTCCCGACCGAGACCGAAACCAAGTACGTCGGTTTCATCAAGGAGAACCTGGCACCGCGCTATGCCGAGTTCATCGGCAAGGAGATTCAGACCGCTTATCTGGAGAGTTATAGCGAGTATGGGCAGAACATCTTCGACCGCTATGTCACCTATGCCGACTACTGGATTCAAGACCAAGAATACCGCGACACCGACACCGGCGAGGTGTTTGACCGCTCGGCTCTGAACGCCGAATTGGAGAAGATAGAGAAGCCCGCAGGCATCAGCAACCCCAAGGACTTCCGCAACGAGATCGTCAATTTCGTGCTGCGCGCACGGGCCAATAACGCAGGCAAGAACGCATCCTGGACCAGCTACGAGAAGTTGCGCACGGTGATCGAGAAGAAGATGTTCTCCAACACAGAAGAGTTGCTGCCCGTCATCAGCTTCAACGCCAAGGCCAGTGCCGACGAGGCCAAGAAGCATGAGAACTTCGTTCAGCGCATGGTGGACAAGGGCTACACGGCCAAGCAGGTGAGGCTCTTGTGTGAGTGGTATTTGAGAGTACGCAAGAGCTCATGACGACCCGTCGCCCGATGTGTACATCGGACGATCCCCAGAGGGGATGCGGGCCGGCTTGGGGCGGCCCGGCGCTCGTCCCGAACGTTGACTGAACAGGGTTGACTATGCTTCAACAAATCATTGACCGTCGCCTGTCGGGCAAGAACAAGTCGATAGGCAATCGGGAACGCTTTCTGCAGCGCCACAAAGAGCAAGTGCGCGAAGCGGTGCGGCGCGCCGTTGATGGGCGCGGCATCCGCGATATGCAAAAAGGCGAAGACGTACACATTCCAAAAAAGGACTTGAGTGAGCCCGTCTTCGGTCATGGTGACGGCGGTGTGCGCGAGGTGGTGCGGCCCGGCAATACCGAGCATGTCAAAGGCGACCGGGTCGCCAAGCCCAAGGGCGGCGGCCAGGGCCAAGGTGGCGGCCAGGCCAGCGACTCCGGCGAGGGCGACGACGACTTTGTCTTCCACCTCAGCCGCGAGGAGTTCATGCAGGTCTTTTTCGAAGACTTGGCCCTGCCCAATCTGGAGCGCACCCAGCTCGCCGACACGCCGGAATGGAAAACCCACCGCGCCGGCTACACCGGCGACGGCAACCCGACCAATCTGCACATCGTGCGCTCGATGCGCGGCGCGCTTGGCCGCCGCATCGCCTTGGGCACGGAAAAGCGGCGCGAGTTGCTGGAGCTGGAAGAGCGCCTGGCCATGCTCAAACATGAGAACCAGGCTGACCATGAAGTTCAGCGCATGCTGCTGGAGACCGAAGCCCGCATCGGCCATCTGCGTCAGAAGCTCAAGGCCATCCCCTTTCTCGACCCGATCGATCTGCGCTTTCGCAACCGGGTGCGCGTGCCGGTGCCGACCAGCCGGGCAGTGATGTTCTGCTTGATGGACGTATCGGGCTCGATGGACGAGGGACGCAAGGACCTGTCCAAGCGCTTCTTCATCCTGCTCTATCTATTCCTGACCAGGCATTACGAGAAGATCGATGTGGTCTTCATCCGCCACCACACGCAGGCGCAAGAAGTCGATGAGCAGAATTTCTTTCACGCCACCGAAACGGGTGGCACCGTGGTGTCCAGCGCCTTGGTGCTGATGGAAGAAATCATCCAGGCCCGCTACCCGCGCAGCGAATGGAATATCTACGGCGCGCAGGCCAGCGACGGCGACAACTGGCACCATGACAGTGGCCGCTGCCGCGAACTGCTGGCCGACAAGATCTTGCCGCTGTGCCGCTACTTCGCCTATGTGCAAGTGGCCGAACAGGAGCAAAACCTCTGGGACGAATACAGCAAGCTCAGCCAGGAGGTGCGCCACTTTGCGATGCGCAAGGCTACCGAAGTCTCGCAAATCTACCCGGTCTTCCGCGACCTGTTCAAGAAAGAAAGCTCGGCCAAATGAATGCAAGGGCGGCTTAGCCGACACGCATGAGGACTGAACAAGGGGCTGACATGACCGACATCGAAAACCGCCGCCACCGCGCGATTGCCCCCAGCACCGATGACTACGGCGGGCGCCGTTGCAAACCGGCGCTGAAGGAAATGAAGCCAGCCGGCCCCAGGCCCGCGGCTCCCCTGCCATCGCCCAGCGACTGGACCTTCGGCCTGATCGACGATTATCACGATGTGATCCGCGCCACCGCTGAGCGCTACGGTCTGGACACCTACCCGAACCAGCTGGAGATCATCACCGCCGAGCAGATGATGGATGCCTATGCCTCGGTCGGCATGCCGGTCAATTACCGCCACTGGAGCTACGGCAACGAGTTCATCGCCACCGAGCGCAATTACAAGCGCGGCCAGATGGGCCTGGCCTATGAGATCGTCATCAACTCCGACCCTTGCATTGCCTATCTGATGGAAGAGAACACCATGGCCATGCAGGCCCTGGTGATTGCGCATGCCTGCTACGGCCACAACAGCTTCTTCAAGGGCAACTATCTGTTCCGCATGTGGACGGATGCCTCTTCCATCATCGACTACCTGGTCTACGCGAAGAACTTTGTAGCCGAATGCGAGCAGCGCCACGGCATCACGCAGGTCGAACAGATCCTCGATTCCTGCCATGCGCTTATGTCGTATGGTGTTGACCGCTACCGCCGCCCCGCCAAGCTCTCTCTCGCGCAAGAGCGCAGCCGTGTGGCCGACCGCGAGGCCCATGCGCAGCAGCAGATCAACGACATCTGGCGCACTCTGCCCAAACGTGCGGATGCAGCGGCTGAAGCCGCCGCAGCTCAGCGCTTCCCCGACGAGCCGCAGGAGAACATCCTCTATTTCATTGAGAAGAGTGCGCCGCTGCTGGAACCTTGGCAGCGGGAGATTGTGCGCATCGTGCGCAAGATTGCTCAGTACTTCTATCCGCAGCGCCAGACTCAGGTGATGAATGAGGGTTGGGCCACCTTCTGGCATCACCGCCTGCTCAACCAGATGTATGACGATGGCTACTTGAGCGACGGCATGATGATCGAGTGGCTGAAGTCGCACACCAATGTCGTCGCACAGCAGCCGATGGCCAATCTGAATCCCTATGCGCTGGGCTTTGCGATGTATACCGACATCAAGCGCATTTGCGAGAAGCCGACCGAAGAAGACCGGCGCTGGTTCCCCGACATCGCCGGTGGCGACTGGCTGCCGACGATCGACCATGCGATGCGCAACTTCAAGGACGAGAGCTTCATCGGCCAGTATCTGAGCCCGAATCTGATGCGCGAGTTCAGGCTGTTTTCCATCCTTGATGATGAGAAATTGTCCGAATACGAAATCTCAGCCATCCACGACGAAGCCGGCTATCAGCATGTGCGCGAAGCCTTGTCACGCCAATATGACTTGAGCACGCGCGAGCCCAATATCCAGGTCTGGAACGTCAATCTGCGCGGCGATCGCTCGCTGACGCTGCGCCACACCCAGCACATGGGCCGGCCCTTGCATGACAGCGCCCATGAGGTGCTCAAGCATGTGGCCCGGCTCTGGGGCTTTGGCGTGCAGCTGGAAAGCGTTGATGACAAGGGCGAGGTCAGCAAGCGCTGGACGGTCGCAGCGCCGCCGGCTTAAGCGCGGCTCAAAGCCCCCCTCAAACCGCAAAGATCTTGCCTGGATTCATGATGTTGTGCGGGTCCAGCGCCGCTTTTACGCTGCGCATCAGCGCCACCGCGCCTTCGCCCGCCTCCTCGACCAGAAAGCCCTGCTTGTGCAGCCCGACGCCATGTTCGCCGCTGCAAGTGCCTTCCAGTCGCAGCGCCAGCGCCACCATCTGATGGCTCAGACGCTCGGCTGTTTCGCGCTCGGCGGGGATATATGGGTCGATCAAATAGGCCATATGGAAATTGCCATCGCCGACATGGCCGACGATGAAATAGGCCAGGCCTGCAGCCTCGACCTCGGCGACCGAGGCGTTGATGATCTCGGCCAGGCGCGAGATCGGCACGCAGACATCGGTGGTCACGCTGCGGCAGCCGGGTTTGGTCTGCAAACCCGACAAATAAGCGTGATGACGGGCGGCCCAGAGCCGGCTGCGAGCCTCGGGCGTTGTCGCCCATTCAAAGTCCTCGCCGCCCTGATCACGCGCGATCTCCTGCACCGTTTGCGCCTGCTCGGCCACGCCAGCCGCGCTGCCATGGAACTCCATCAGCAGCATGGGCAACTCACGCAAGCCTAACTTGTCATGCGCATTGACCGCGCGGATCGCGTGCACATCGAGCAGCTCGCAACGCGCGATCGGCACGCCGACCTGGATGATCTGGATAGCGGTTTGCACCGCCGCATCGATGCTGGGGAAGAAGCACACCGCCGCCGACACTGCCTCAGGCAGCGGGTAGATACGCAGCGTCAGATCAGTGATCACGCCCAAAGTGCCCTCGCTGCCGACGAACAGCCGCGTCAAGTCATAGCCTGCGCTGCTCTTGCGCGCGCGCGTGCCGGTGCGAATCTGCTCGCCGCTGGCGGTCACCACGCTCAAACCTAGCGTGTTCTCGCGCATGGTGCCGTAGCGCACGGCATTGGTGCCGCTGGCGCGCGTCGCCGCCATGCCGCCCAAGCTCGCATTGGCGCCGGGGTCAATGGGGAAGAACAGCCCGGCATGGCGCAGCTCGGCGTTGAGCTGATTGCGAGTCACGCCGGCCTGCACGGTGACGGTCAGATCCTCGGCATGAATGCTCAAAATGCGCTGCATGCGCGCCACATCCAGGCTGATGCCGCCCTGCACCGCCAGCAAATGCCCTTCCAGAGAGCTGCCGGCGCCGTAGGGAATGACAGGCACCCGGTGCTGATGCGCCAAGCCGACGACGAAGGCAACTTCATCGGCCGACTCGGCAAACACCACCACATCGGGCGGCGCCACATCGAACGGCGATTCGTCCCGGCCATGCTGCTCGCGCATCGCCATCGACGTGTTGCAGCGCGCGCCGAAGCGCTGCTGCAAGGCCAGCAGCAGCCCTTCGGGCAGCGGGCGCTGGCCGAGCCTTGAATCAAAGCCCGGCGATAGCAAGGCGGCGCTCATGGCCGGGCAGACAGACGAGACCTACTCACTGATGGACATGGTTCTGTACGCCGGGTCTGCCTTGATCTCGGCCTCGCTGAACGGCAGCTTGGGCCATTTCGCGCCCTTCATGAAGATGTCCGAATAGACCCTGGTCTGGTCCGAGAAGTTGGCCGACAACATGTGCGAAGACTGCGAATAGGTCAGCACTCCTTCGGCCACCGGGCCGTTGGCGTCGAAGGTGACGAACTGCATATAGCTATTGCCATAGGTCGGGTCACCATAAAGGCCGCCGCTCAGATTGCCGCGCACATTATTAAAGGTGTAGCGGCCACCGGGAATGGAGATCGGCGCACTGTCTCGCACAACCACCTGGCGGCGCGCATTGACCTCCTCCAGCGGCATCTTCTGCTCGGCGAACCACTGTACAGCATCGGCCAGCAAGGTCGCAGCCTTGGTATTGCTGGTGTTGAAACCACGTGGTGTCTTGATCGGGTCGGCCGGGTCGTAGGCAACGCGCCAGTAGCTGGCGTCCTTCAACTCACCCGACAACTCATAGAGCTTGCGGAACAGCAGCGAACCTGGGTCGATCAGACCCTCGGTCTTCTTCCAGATGCTCAGTACGCCACAGGCCTTGGAGAGGTCAACCGTATTGCCCTTGCTGTCCTTGGCGCTGGGTGCGCCGCCAGCGCAGGTGGCAGCGAGAAATTCATCCAGCCACATCTCGGCCTTGAAGAAGCGGCTCTTTTGGTAAACCTGCTGCAAATTGGCCAGCGTGAAGCCCTTGCCTGTCAGGCCATCGCTGCCGGCGACACGGTCCAGCACCTGCACATGGCCGGTGCGGGTGCGCTCGCCCTGCACCATGCCCTCGGCGTCGGGGCCGGTAGCGATGATCTTGGGATAGCCGCTCAAGCGGGCCTGCTCGGTCGGGAACCAGTGGCTGTCATTCGCATTGACGATGTAGTCGTCGCGCAGCACATAGGGCCGCTGTGCGCTCGGAATGGCGCCCGTCCACTGGCAGCTGGATTTGCTGCCGTCCATCAAGACCAGGCCACGCGTGGCAAGCAGAAACTGCCCTGTCGGGCTGTTGACGCAGGCGCCCAATTGTGCGTCCGAGACATTGGCTGCCACCGAGTAATTGGCATACAGGGCCTTGCCGTTTTTATCCGCCGCCATGGTGTTGACCCAGGGCAGCGCGCTATAGGTAGCCAGCGCCGCTTGCAGCGTTTCGGCACTGCTGGCCTTGCCGTTCAGCAAGGCCTGATCAAGCAATTTGTAGTTGGTGTAATTGGCGTCGCGAATCGCATAGGCGTTGGTGCTGCCCCAGGCAAACGTGGCACCGTCATTCAGCATCGGGCCGTAGTCGGTCGCGTACATCGTGCGCTCAATGGTCTTGACCGAGCCATCGGTCTGCAGCGCCTGCACACTCAGCTTGGATTGCGTCATAGGCTTGGACACACCGTCCACGAGATAACGGGTCGCGTCCGAGGGGTCAAGCTTGAGCTGATGCAGCGTAAAGCGGTTGTCGGTCGAGAAGGTGTGGGTCCAGGCCACATCCTTGTTGAAGCCGATCAAGGGCACGACAGCGCCCAAGAGCGTGGCGCCCATCACGTCATATTTGCCAGCCACCGTCAGATGCAGCTGATGCAGTCGCAAAGCGCCCCACCAAGGGAAATGCGGGTTGCCCAGCACCATGCCGGCGCCACTTTGCGTGACGCCCTTGCCCAGGCCATAGCCATTGGAGCCGATCACATGCTCTTGCAGCCAACGGGTGTTCTGAATCAGCGGTGAATTGAGCACCGCGAATTGGGTCGCCTTGGACTTCAAGGCGCGCGCGCTCAAGACCGGCGCGGCGCCGGCCGGCTTGACCACAGGCGGCTGGGCTGCCCCGATCGCGCCAATGAACTGCAGCGAGCTGCCCGCCATCGCGGCCTGGCTGAAGCGGAAATAAGCCTCATCTTCGGTGAGCGGCTTGACCCAGGCCGCGCCCTTGCAGTCGCTGGGCAGACCGTTGACACCCTTGTCGCGCAAATAGCGGTTGTAACCGGCCACAAAACCCGTCACCAAGTCGCGAATTTCAGGTCCGGCACCGGCCTTCAAGGCCGCCGCTTGGGCCGGCGTCATCAAGCTTTTGTAGAAAAAGTCCGATGCCAGATTCGGTGTGAAATCACCAAACTGCCCCAGATAGGTGATAACCACACCCTTGGCATCGACGTCACCAAAGTAGCGCGAACGCTCGCCGCGCAGCGTCAGCACCTCTTGGGCAAACAGGCAGATATGGTCGGTGGCGAAGGCATAACCATAGCCATAGCCGGCACCCTTGAAATCATCCGCCTTGATATGCGGCACCCCGTAGCTGGTGTAGCGGATTTCGGCGGCAAAACTGGCCACGGCAGGAGTTTCCGGTCGAGTCGGGTCACTGTCCCCACCGCCGCAGGCGCTCAGCAGCAAAGCACTGCTCATCAGGGCGCTAAGCGGCGACAGCCGTAAAACCGTTGCCTTCAACTGACGCTTATTCATACCTGTCTCCTTTTCGCTTTTTCAACTACTGGGCATGGCAGTCTAATCACCGCATATCGACCCGATCAATATGGCAGTCAGGCTATCATCAAAAGCAATGGCCTCGCCAGCGTGGTCAACCCTCAAAAACAACGGAGACCTTATGCGAATTGCCCTCAACACCCTAAGCGCCGCCGTACTGGCCGGCTTCTGCGCAAGCAGCGCCCTCGCGTCCGGCTACCACTTCGGCACCCAATCAGCCGCAGCGCAAGGCACGGCCAACGCCAATGCGGCAGAAGCCAGCGATGCGTCGCTGCTGTTCTACAACCCGGCCGGCATGACGCGGCTCAAGGGCATCAATGTCTCGGGCGTGCTGAACGTGGTGATTCCGGACGGCAAGTACACCGACCAGGGCAGCACCACCCAATTCAATCTGCCCACCGGTGGCGGTAACGGCGGCAAGTTCGTCAAGACCACGGCCGTTCCTCACGCCTACCTGACCTACCAGCTGAGCAATGATTTGTCGGCAGGCTTCGCCATGTTCGTGCCCTTCGGCTCGAAGAGCGAGTACGAACCCGACTGGACCGGCCGCTACAACTCCATCGGCACCGAGCTGAAGACGATCGCACTGAACCCCTCGATCGCCTACAAACTGAACGACAAGCTGAGCCTGGGTGCCGGCCTCACCGCTCAGTTCATTGAAGGCAAGCTGAGCAAGGGCGCCGACTTCGGCTCCGGTGCCTTGGCCCTGCTGGTGGAATCGCAGGTGGCGGCGAATGCCCAGCCCGGCGTGCCGATTGAAGTGGTGCGTGCCGCCGTGATCAACAAGCTCAGCGGCTTGATCAAGCAAGTCTCTGGCAACCCGCTTTACTCGGGCGGCGTCAAGGTCGAAGGCGATGACTGGGGCTTTGGCTTCAATCTCGGCCTGATGTACAACTACGACGAGAACACCCGTTTCGGCATCGCCTATCGCTCCTCGATCAAAAACCGGCTCGAAGGCGAAGCGAAATGGAACGTCAAGACGCCCGCCGGCAATCTCGCCACCTTGCTGAATGGCGCCCTGCCCGGCGCCGGCAGCCAAGTTGAAGCGCGCTTGCTGGCCGCCTATACGGACAGCGACGCCAGCCTCAAGGTCGACACCCCGGAGTCGCTGTCTTTCTCCTTCTTCAAGCAGGAAAACAAGCTCGCCGTGATGGGCGATTTGACGCTGACCCGCCATTCGCGCTTCAAAGAGTTGCGCATCGACTTCGCCAACCAGCTGCCCGATTCGCTGACGCCAGAAGGCTGGATCAACACCTTCCGCGCGTCCTTCGGCGTCAACTATCTGCTCAGCGACAGCATCAAGCTGCGCGGCGGCCTGGCCTTCGATCAGTCGCCGGTGAGCCAAAGAACTCGCACGCCGTCCTTGCCAGACAATGACCGCGCCTGGGTGTCGACCGGCCTGAACTGGAAGCTCGATAACAAGAGCTCGATGGACTTTGCCCTGAGCTATATCAAGGTCAAGGACAGCCAAGTTGACAGCTTCGACAACGGCGGCCAGACCAATGCCGTGGGTTCGTCAATTTGCAACCCGGCCGGCAACACCTCCAGCTGTGCCACGGTGCGTGGCCGCTACCAGCTGAGCTCCGCACTGCTGGGCATCCAGTACAACCGGGAGTTCTGAACTCGCCCAAGAAATCACCGCAGCTTGCCTGTTAGCCCTTGTATTTGGCTCGCTGCGGTGCGAGCATGAAGTATCGAAGTTCTCTGGAGATACGCATGTTTGGATTTGACCTTGGCTGGCTCGCACTGATCGTAGTTTTGTTGCTAGCGGTAGCCGGTGTGATGCGCTGGGACATGCTGCAAGCGATCGGGCGCGATGCGCTCGAAAAGTCAGCCCAGCCCAAGGCCGCCCTCCCCCTCACCAAGGCCGAAGCCGAGTTCGGCGGGCCGCCGCGTGAGCTGCACCATGCCGAGCAGCATCAGCACCCCAGCCATCACAAACCCGAAATCCATCGCTCGGGTAAGCGGCACTGATAGACGCCTGCCGGCAGACTGAAGGCAACACCTCATTGCTCAGGATGTCCGCGCGACTCACAAAATGGTAGATTCACACGCGGTTTGAGGCCTTTACCGGCCGACAGCCCAAGACTTCGTCCATGAAGTCAGCCCGCCTGTAGTCTTTCAACCATTCAGTCTCCAAGGTTTCGGAATCATGCTTGGCCTGCGCGCGCTCACCTAGATGTCGGAAGCCAAACAGTTGCTGTCGCGACAGCAACTGGCCCATCTGCTGGCAAGCGCCCGGTTTCGAAATGAGCAAGAACGCATTACAGGCGTCTTGCTCTACTCGAATGGCCGCTTTATGCAGTATCTCGAAGGCCCCGAACTGGGGCTTTCCAAGGTCTGGGAAATCATCAAGTCTGACCCCCTGCACAATCTAGTCGTTACGGGCGCGCAGGAAACCATCTACCTCAGAGAATTTGACCAATGGTCGATGGCCTTTCGCGCGCTCGGCACCTACGGCATGTCGCATCCGATGCACCTGGACTCACTGCTTTCCGGGCGCTTGAGCGAAAACATGAAAGCCACTTCTCGACCTATCAAAGAGCTGCTTGCCTTCTGGAAATCGCACAAAGGACAAGACGCTTTTTAGCCCCATCACCATTGATGAACTTCCACGACAAAAAGACATGGCCAACCGACTCTCTCAAATAGCGACCCGCACCGGTGATGACGGCACCACAGGCCTCGGCGACGGTAGCCGCGTACCCAAAGATCATCTGCGCGTGCAGGCAATGGGTGATGTTGATGAACTGAACTCCAACCTGGGCGTGCTGCTGGCAGAGCCGCTGCCGGACGATGTGCGCGAGTTGCTGATCACCATCCAGCATGAGTTATTCAACCTTGGCGGCGAACTCTGCATGCCGGGCTACGAGTTGCTGAAAATGGACGCTGTACTGCGTCTGGACGAAGCATTAGCCCATTACAACACTGAGCTGCCACGGCTGAAGGAATTCATCCTGCCGGCTGGCACCCGCTCTGCTGCAATCTCGCATGTCTGCCGCACCGTAGCGCGCCGCGCCGAACGCGCCGTCGTCACGCTGGCGGCCAATGAAAGCATCAATGCGGCGCCGCGCCAGTACTTGAATCGCCTGTCTGACCTCTTGTTCGTGCTGGCCCGCGTCTTGAACCGAGCCAATCTGGACGGACTCGGCGGCGACGATGTCTACTGGCATAGCGAGCGCCTGCGGCGCGAGGACGCCGACGCCTAAACTTTCAATTAGACTGACCAAGACAGTCATATTGCTGTCGCCATGCGCGGCCAGACTAGGTCGTCCACTCAACTCAGGGAGATGATTCAAATGGGAATGTTCAGCAATATCCTCAGCAAACTCGGTTTCGGTGCAAAACCGGCCGCTGCAGTCGAAGCACCTGCAGTTGCAGCTGAAGCAGCCGCACCGGCTGCCGTCGAAGCCGCGCCGGTCGCTATCTCGGTCGTTGACGTGGTCGCACAACTCAACAGTTTGGCCGCGGCTCATGCCGAGAAACTGAACTGGAAGGTTTCCATCGTTGACCTGATGAAGTTGCTGGACCTCGACAGCAGCCTGGCATCGCGCAAAGAACTGGCCACCGAACTGGGCTGCCCGGCTGAAAAAATGGGCGACTCCGCCCAGATGAATATGTGGTTGCACAAGACCGTGTTGCAAAAGCTCGCCGATAACGGCGGCGACGTGCCGGTCGAACTGCTCGGTTAAGAAAACTCAAAGGCTGAGTACTTTTAGCTTCGCTGAAACTTCGTTTTGTAGCGAGCGTCCTTCAGGCTAGGCGGGCGGAGCGCAGAAACCGGAACGTACTCCCCGTACGTGAGGATTTCGACAACGAAGTTGCGGCGAGACTCATATTTGCGAAGTAAATGTGATGTCGGAGCCAACATTCGACCAACGACGCATGGCGGCCGCGCAGTAAAAAGTTCTCAGACTCCTAGCAAGGCGACGGCCTCGCGCAGCCGCCTTGCATAAGCGGCCCGCAAATCAGCGGGCGCCTGCACCTCGACTTGGCCGGCGTGCCGCAATAGATCCATCAGCAACTCGGTGGCATCCACAAAGGGCACGCTCAAGCGCCAACGGCCATACGCCAACCATTCACTGGTCTGGGCTGGATGCCATTCCTCTTTGGCCACCCATTGCGCCGCCTCGGCGCTAAAGATCAGCACCGCCAGCTTTGGGCTGGCGCCGGCAAAAATGCCATAACCCTGATCCAGCTCGGCCTCCAACTGCTTGGCAGAAACGGTCTTGGCTTTCTCATCCAACAGTTCCGCCGCTTCCATCGCGTCGAGCGCAAAGCGCCTGAAACCTTCGCTTTGGTGGCACCAAGCGTCCAGGTACCAGGTATTGCGGTAATGCACCAAGCGTTGCGGTGACACCACCCGCTCGCTCGGCTTGGCGGCCGCCCGGCCCTGCCCGCGCGAACGGTAACTGAGCCTGAGCCGTTGGCGTTTGACCACCGCGCTGCCTACCGTTTCAAAAAACTCCGACGCCACCCGCCGCTTGGCTGTGCTGATCAGCTTGACGCGGCGCGTCAACTCACGTGCTTCATCGGCGTCTGCGCCGAGCATGCCGGTCAGCTTATCGAACATAGGCAGCAGATGCCGACTCAGGATGCCATCGTCATCCAGGCTGGCCAGCATTTGATGCATGGTCAGCAGCGCATGGAGTTCCTTCTCGCTGAACCAGACGCCCGGCAACTCATGCTGGCGGCCACGCCCGGCTTTTCCTCCGCTGGCGTGACCAAAGCGGTAGCCATTCGCAGCGGCGTCGTACTCGATCGGCGCGTCCATGCGCTCACGCAGGTACTGCAGATCTCGCTTCAAGGTCGCCGGCGAAACCTCCAGTGCCGCCAGCAAAGTGGCGAAGCTGACGCACTCATGGGAGCGTATCAAAAGCTCGATCTTGTAAAAGCGTTCGGTTCTGTCCATATTTTTTGCGCGAATGATTTACTGGATCATCCCATGAGCTAGCTCGCTCAGACACTTGCTTTCAAGGTCGAGCGAGAAAACTCCTCGCAAGGCCGGCAACCCAGGAGCAAGACCATGGCACAGATCACCGCAGCAGCAGCAGTTCTCGATGTTCATTCAACCCCCTCGCCGGCCCAATATGAGCTTGGGCTTGACTCGCCGCAGCAGGCGAACAGCCCCGTAGCGGCCACCCAGAGCCTGGGCTTTGCGCTCGGCTGGGACTTTGCTCATCACGGCCTGCCGCCACCCGCTTTGCACTTGTATGCCAACTCTCCTTTGCGCCAAGGCTTCTTGGCCGGCAGCGCCACCTTTGGGCGCCGCACGCTGCGCGCGAACCGCTACACGCAGCAATGGTTGCAACTGCGCACCCATGCTTGGTCGCGAGGCCGCAGCTTTGAGGATGTGCAACTGACGCCCAATTTTCTGCAGCAAGTCGAAGTCGGCGTTTGTCCCATCACTCGCCAGCCGCTTGATACTCACAAGGGCAGCCGCAATCAGGCGCAGATCGACCGCGTGCGCAATGACGCGGGCTACGCCGCCGGCAATATTGTGATGATGAGCGGCAGTGCCAACCTGGCCAAGGCCGAACATGACTGGCTGAGCGCGAGCGAAGTCGCGCGCAGCGTCGAGGCCGGCCCCATTCACCGCATCGCCGGTCTGGGCGCGGCAGAGTGGCAACGCGTGGCCCTGCTGTGCAGCTTTGTGACCGAGTTGCCGCATGAGCAGGCAGCCGCCCTGCCCTTGCTGGTCTTGCCACCCAATCGCCTGCGTCTGTTCAACCCGATCCAGGCACTGCAAGCGATGTTGACCCGGCAACTGGCCACGCCGGGCTGGAGCGCACGCCTGGCACGCATCGAAGCACTCTTGCCCACGGAAGCCTGCAAAGCCGACTTCAATCGCTTTGTCTTGGCCTTGGCACCGCGGGTGCTTGCGGCGACAAATTTGTACCGAGAGCAAGAAATCCGCTGGGCGCTGGAAGACGCTTGGCAACAGCCGCTGCTGCTCAAACGCTGGACCCGCTTTGCACTGCATATCAACGCCGCACAGGCCGAAGCCCTGGTGCAACGCGTCGCGGCTAAACGCTTGGTCAATGCTGTTCACGTCCAGCAAATGAGCCAGCCAAACGCGACCGACGGCTGGGCTTTGGAGCGCGGTGGCTATACCGACCACGGCAGCGCCCGCACGCATTGACTCGACGACCTACCGCCCCCCTGAACGAGGGGGAGGTGCATTGCAGCTTATTCACGCCCCCGTCATGAGCAAGCATCAAAGTCCGCCCTGCACCACCAGAGCAGACAGACAGGGAGGAGGACGCCCGGAGTTTTGCAATGGGGTGAATGAACAAACACCCAGCAATTTTTAATCTCAGTGTCTTTGGAGCACCTCATGCAAAAAACTCTTCTCGCCTTGGCCATCGCTGCCGTCGCCCTGCCTTCGCAAGCCTTGACCACCGGCGACTTGGCTTTCACAGCCTTCAATGCCGATGAAGACGGCTGGGCCATGGTGGCGTTCACCGAAATCGCTGCCAACACCAAGGTGTTCTTCTCAGACGGCACTGCCACCAACGCCACCACAATCGGCTCGGGGGAGTCTTCATTCAGCTGGGAAACAGGCGCCACCTCTATTGCCGCCGGAACTGTGATTCGCTTCTCAAGCATCGACACAGCCGCACGTGCAGCTTCGATTGGCACGTTCAAAGTCGTCAACGGCTCTAACCTTGGCCTGAACGCTACCGCCGAAACGATCTACGCTTTCCTTGGTGCCAGCGCCACCAGCGTGAGCACCATGTTGACTGCCGTGTCTTCCGAGGCCAACTTGAACTCATTGACGACTGTTGGTCTCACTGCTGGCACAAATGCCGTCAAGCTGACCAGCAGCACCGACTACGCTGGTTATACAGGCGTGCGCACTGGCAATGCCAGCTTCGCCTCTTACGCGCCACTGGTGAACAGTGCTGCCAACTGGACTATCAATGTTGGCGGCGACGGCTCTGCCGTTAAACCCAACACCACAGCCTTCGCCGTGACTGCCGTCCCTGAGCCACAAACCTACGCCATGTTGTTGGCTGGCCTGGGCGCTATCGGCTTCGTCGCACGCCGCCGCGCTGCCAAATAATTATCAAGAAAGAGCCTGTCAGGGTATCAGCCCGGCAGGCCCACGCTGAGCCGCTCCAACTCGCCGAACTGATCTTGCAAGGCGACGTGGTAGCCCAGCGCACCGAACCAATTGGCCCATTGCAGGGCCAATTTTTTTGTCGGAAGCCAGGGCCCTGTTTTATCAAGCACCACGCGGTTGGCGCGCCGCTCGTAGAACACAACACGCCACATCCCGTTCGAAACCGAACGGCCAAAACTGCTATTCATTCATTCTCTGATCATTCGGACGCAGCAATCCGCTGGCAACCTGCCTGCATGCCGGCAAAAGGTTTCATTCAAAGCGAAGCCAAGAATTCCTCAGCATCCAAGACGCTGAAACAAGCACCTGACTTGGCATTCACTGCTGCACGCGCCAGCTCACTGCGCCGCTTTGGGCAATCACTGACAACCACATCAAGCGTAGACGCGGCTGCCTTGGCAAGCGCCAACAAAGGCGCCGCGACAGCCCTGTTCACAGCTTCCTTCCCTCCTTCTTGCAACACCTCGGCAAAGGGCAAAAAATCCGCCAGCAACTCATGCTGTTGTGCGGCGTCCAGTTGCAGCGCTGGGAAAGCCAAGGATTTCATCAAGGCCTGCGCACCCGCCTTGTCGATCAAAGCCTGGCAGCGCCCGTTCTGCCAGGCCGAACGCATGCGCTTGGATTTGGCGTCACTGAGCAACAAGGCGCGCAAAACCACGGCCGTGTCCAGCGCCACGCGCGGTCCGGCGCCACTCATCGCTTGGCCGCCTTGGCAAGCACACGGCTCAGGCTGGCTTTCAGGTTCTGCGCTGGACTTGCTTCAATTTTCTGGCGGCGCACGCTAGGCGCCTTGGCTGGCTCACTCAATGGTTTTGTCAGTGTCTTTTTGGTAGTCACTGCGGACCGGGCTTTGCGAGGTGCGGGCTCTCCCGCCCAGTCCACCGCCGACTCAATGGTTTTGACGTCGATTTTCAGCTCGGCCAACTTGGCCCTGAGCGCATCACCGCGCTGGATTCGCACCGGGGTCAGGATGATTTGCCCGGCCTTGTTTTCGACTTCGAAATACTCCACCGGCCCGATGGCTTCTGTCACGCTTTTAGGCAGCGTCAATTGGTTTTTGGAGGTGAGTTTGGCGATCACTTTTGGCGTCAATTCGGAAAGTAAGACTTCCTTACTTTCGCGCTTCCTTGTTTGAAGCGCTGAGAGAAAGTAAGGAAAACGGCAGCTGGAAATAAGCCAAAAAAAAGCCGCGGCACTGCGGCTCACGGCTTGGTTTGCGGCCACCGTCTCAGGACGGCGGCGCATTCAATCAATCAATCAATGCATCAAATTACACCAGCGAACGCTGCAAGCGAAGCTCTTCCAAACGCGTGCCGGCCACCTCGGTGGTTTTGGCGCTGCCCAGTTCACGCTTGAAACCGGCCAGATCAAAGAAGCGCAAAGCGCGCTCGTTGCGCAGATAGGTCCATAGCGTGACCTTGGTGCAACCCTCTTCTTGCAGGCCGTCACGCGCAGCGTCCCACAAGGCCAGGCCAACGCCTTTGTCCCAATGAATCGGGTTGGCATACATGGCCCAGATTTCGCCGGTGCTGGACGGTGTGCCCTTGTCACGTGAACGGTCAAAGCCGACAAAACCCATCAGCTCATTGTCGATATGGGCGACCACCACTTGCGGCTCGCACAGATCAATCGCTTCACGCCAAAAGGCCTGGCGCTTTTGCACCGACAGCGCATCCAGCGCGGCGTCGGGCAGCAGCCCTTTGTAAGCGTCTTGCCAAGCTGCAACATGGATTTCTGCAATGCCTTTGGCATCACGCAGCGTGGCGGGGCGAACCTGAATACTCGACATACGAAGCAACTCTGAAGGATCAAACACGAATCGGAAGGGGCGCATTTTGCCCGCCAATGCGCGCCGCATCAGCGCTTGACAGCGCGAAATTTTCTTGGCCCCCGATTCCCAAGTCGATCACCCCGACCTCAAGCGGCCTGTAAACCCTGCTTTTTGGCGAAGTCCTGCACGCAGCGTTTGAGCGCCAATCGATTGGCTTTTTGCAGCCGCGCTAGCAATTCATGCTCGGCCCCTTGCCCGGCCAGATCGTCGGCAAATCGCTCGCTCACATCTCTCTGAATACGCAAAAGCAGATGCGCGGTCGTCATCGCGTCGGCCATGGCTCGGTGGGCCCGCCCCGAGTCCGGCAAGCGGTGAAACTGCGCCAAGGTTCCCAAGCGGCAGTTCGGTGCTTCCGGGTAAAGCCGGCGTGACAGCAAAACGGTGCAGGCAAAGCCCTCATGAGCCGGATCGGGTGCGCAGCCTGCCAATGCCATCTCCGCCTGCCAGAAGCCACGGTCAAAGGCCGCGTTGTGCGCGACCAAGGGGCAGGCCCGTGTAAACGATGCCAGGTCCTGCATCACGCTTGCAGCGTTCGGGGCCTCGGCCAACATCTCATTGCTGATGCCGGTCAGTTCCTGAATGAATGGCGGCACCCAAGCGCCGGTTTTCATCAGGCTTTGATAACTGTCGACGATTTGGCCGTCGCGCACCAACACAGCAGCGATCTCGGTCGCACGGCCGCCGCCGTTGGGCGACAAGCCAGTGGTCTCGAAGTCGATCACCGCGATCGTTTGTGAACTTCGCAGCGTCATTGTTCGGCCGTTGCCACCGGGTGCTTGATCGCATTGAGCAGCAGTTTGCGCTCCACAGCGGCATTGATGTCGATGCCGCTGTGATCGGCAATTTGCAGCAGGTAGAGCATCACGTCGGCAATTTCTTCACCGAGATGCTGGTGCTTGGCCGGGTCGGCCGCGATCTGCTGAGACTGCTCAGGCGTCAGCCATTGAAAAATTTCCACCAGCTCGGCCGCCTCGACCACCATCGCCATGGCCAGGTTTTTAGGTGTTTGAAACGGCTGCCAGTTGCGCTCTATGGCGAATTGGCGCAACCGCATTTGCAAGTCTTCGATGTTCATGGGAGGCAAGTGTGGCATGGCTGTTGCCGCTCAGGTGCCGACTGTGCAGATCCGAAAAATGTTCACGCGGCTCTTATTCATATCAATTCAATCTTTTAACTTAGTAGTCTTAGTAGAGGGCGCCTGATTCTGTGGATAAGCCTAAATTCATCAATCCTGACAAGTATTTAGCTCGACTCAAAGCATGTGGGTGGAAGGCTGCTGCTGCTGTACGCGAAACGCGAACAACTTTCAAAGCTCAGTTTCGGCTGTGGATAACTGCTTGGTTAATCATTTTTTATCCACAGCCTTGTTCCTTGACAGCGCTGGCCCGGCCGAGGCAGGGCGGAAACGAACCCAAAAGGGACGAAAAAAAGGGGTCCCAATCGGGACCCCTTTGGCCATCAAGGTCAGTGCTCGCTGCCGAGGCTGAATCAGCCCAAATTGACCTGCGCCTTGCCTACCGGCACCCTCACCCTTTGGACCGAGGCGACCGGGCTTGTAGGGGCCAAGCCGGCGTTCAGCGGAGCCAGCTTCTTGAAGTCGCAGACCAACTCGGTCTTGCTGAGGTTGACGAGGGCATAGCCTTGCGCGTTCGCATCGGCATAGCGCAGCCATGGGTTGTTGATCGCCGGCGGCACGCCGGTCGTGCTGTTGGCAAAGGGGTTCATCCGCTTGATCACCTCGCTGGCCGGCACAAAAGCGACCGGAATACCCAGGGCCGTTGCCAACTTCTGGGCGATCAGGCCGTACAAGGTCATCGCCGGCACCGATTTGGATGCACCGGCCAAGCCCGCATTTGTGGCGGCAATGGTGTCGCCCATATGCGCGGCCAGGGTCTCATTGAAGGTGTTGATGACGGCCGTGCTCAAGCCGGGGGTAGGCTGCACGGCGGCCAAGGGGATCATGCCGACACCAATCGCGGCCATCACGGCCGCTTGCACCGCAGCCGTGTTGTTCAGATCAGTGACGCCGGAGGCGATCGCAATCGCTGCCGACAGCATCTGAATCGCGATGCCTTCGCACTCGACCTCATTGACCAGCACCAGTGGTTTCACCGGCGCAAAGGTCGGATCGGCCGCCGCGCCGACAAAGTAGCTGAAGAAGGAGTTGCTGGAAACGCCCGCCGTCACCAGGTCCACCATCACCGCTTTCGGCGTGGCTGCCTTGTAGTCGTCCATCACCTCGCCGGCAAAGAAGGCATGCAGGTCGCCGGTGATGGCCACCACATTGCTGATCTTGTTGCTGCTGAGGTGGCCCATCAAGGCCTTGCGCTCGGCGTTGTAGCCATCCCATTGATCGGCGTTCAACACGAAGTTGGTTTTGAGCGCAGCCGGTGCGGTGGGCAGCGCCGCGCCGTCCACGCCCATTTTCAGCAGCGAGGTTTCGTTGCCCCAGATCTTCCACAGCGCCGTGGAGGCCTTCATCGTCTCCATCCACCCCTGGCGCTGGCTGGTGCCCAGCATGGTGACCAGCGTCATCGGGTCGGGCAGGCCGTTGGCCGTGGCCGCAGCGATTTTTTGCGCTTCGATACCGGCCAGGGTCGCCTCGGGCACCATATAGCGCGCACCGATCGAGCCCAGCGGCTTGCCGGTCAAGGGGCTGGGTGCCGCCTCGGGGATGATGTGGTCGGCGCGGTACAGGCGCTCATCCGTCATCACCAGATGCATCAGCTTGCCGAACTTCAGATCGCGGTAGATGCGGATATTGCTGACGCCCAAGCCGGCTTCCAGCGAGAAGGAAATCTCCGCCGGCATGAACTCGAACCAGGCCTGGCTGGCCGAGCGCCGACGAGTCGGCTGGGCGGTGTTGTCCGCCGCGCCGGTGGCGGCGTTGAACGTGCCGTTGTCATAGGTGGAGCGGTCCTGCCAGCAGTCATCCGAGAACTCATGGTCATCCCAGATCGCCACAAAGGCAAAGCGCTCATGCAGCGCTTGCAAGCGCGCATCGCTGCGATAGCGTTTGTACAGATAGCGGTAGTCGGCCAGCGTGCTGGCGTACTTGCCGCCGCCTTCAAGCGGCGCGCCGTCTGGCAAGACCAGGGGCGTGTGGCCGGGTTCGACCGCACCGGCTTGGTAGCTGGCACCCACCGCTTCGTAGATGTAGTCGCCCAGATGGACGATGAAATCGGGGTTCTCGGCCAAAAGGCTGTTCATGCCGGCCCAGTGATTGACGCTCCAGTCCTGGCAGGTCATGAAGGCGAACTTCAAAGCATCGATGTCGGCATCGGCGGCCGGCGCGGTCTTGAAACGGCCGACATTGGAGCGGCTGTCGCCGGCGACGAACTGGTAGTAATAGGTCGTGGCGGCCTTGAGGCCGCTGACCTTGTGGCGCAAGGTATTGTCGTAAAAGGCATAGACCGGCACATCGACTTCGGCGTCCATCGTGCCGCTCAGTGCGGTATTGCCGCCCAAAGCGGCCGAGTTGTCGGCGCTGCTGATGCGCAGCTTGAGTTTGAAATTAGCGTCCGTGGCCGAGGTCTTGATGTCGTCGGCCGCATTGGGCACGACCCGCGCCCACAGCAGCGCGCCATCACTCTTGGGGTCGCCCGAGGCAATGCTTTGCGGGAACTTGAAGGCGCCCGTGGCCGCCGGGGTGTCCGGCAAGGGCGTGCCGGTGCCGGGGAAGGTGGGTGGCAAGGGTTCAATGGTGGGGCCGCCGTCGCCGCCGCCCATGCAACCCGAGAGTCCGGTGAGCGCCGATGAGGCGGTGATCAAAGCGCCGGTTTGAATGACCGATTTGCGCAAAAAACTGCGTCTGTCCATGATGGGTCTGCCTGTCTAAGGTGAAGGCCGGGGCCGCTCGGGTGGAGTCGGCCCGGCCGGGACAAGGGTTGGCTGAATAGCGCTCAGAACTTGTAGTTCAGCTGCACGCCAAAGGTCTTGGCCGAGCTTTGAAAATTGCCACGCGCGGTTGACATCGCACAGCTGCAAGGCGTAATGCCTTCGCCGTCGTCGGTGGCCGCCATCGGCGCGTCTTTGAGCTTGATATAGCCAAAGGAAAGGTCGAGGTCGAGTTGCGGGCTGAATTTGTAGTTGCTGCCCAAGGCAAACCAGGTGCGATCCGAATCCGGCAACGAGGGGCTGCGGTAGACGGCGCTGACCGGCGATTTGTCATAGCTGACACCGGCCCGCAAGAGCAGGTCCGGATTGAGGCGCCAGTTGCCGCCCAGGGAAACCCGCCAGGCGTTTTTCCAATGTTCGGCGGTGATAGATGGTGCCGCCGTGCTGTCGAAATTGATGGTCAAAAACTCAAAGCGCGAGTAGCGGTACCAGGTCGCGTCCACCATCAGCGCGAAGCGTTCGTCCAGTTGGCGAAAGGCCTGGAAGGACAGCGATTCAGGTGTGTCGGCCTTGATGCTGGCGCCCGAATCGTTGTGGTCGAGCTTGCTGTGACCGTCGGATGGCATGCCGGTCACGCCGGCCAGCACCGAAGCGGGCAGATTGCTGGGTTGGGTCCAATCGGCCGTGCCCTTGAGCGTGTGGGCAATGCTGGAGCGCCAGGCCAGGCCAAAGCGGGTATTGGTATCGGGCTCCCATAGCAAGGCCAGATTGGCGCCATAGGCCCAGCCGTCGCCCTTGATCTTGATGGAGCCGTCAAGGCTTGCGTCGCCGAAGACCTGGCTGGCTTGGCGCTGCAAGTCCTGCGCCAAACCAGGTGCGCCGCCGGCGGCCGCTTGTTGAGCCGCAGCCAAGAGGCCTGAGGCATAGATCGAGGCGTAGGGTACGGCGCGCTTCAATTCGCCGTCCATGTATTCGGCCGTCACGCCAAATGCGAGCGACAGGCTTGAACTGGGTTTCCAAGCCACATTGGGATTGAAAGCCATGGACTTCAGATCGATGGAGCGCAGGTTGTAGCGCCCGCCCCAGTTCTCCCCATATTCCAGCTTGGCGCCAAAGGGGACGAAGGTCCCCATGCCAAAGGCCAAGCTGTCGGAATATTTGTAACTGGCGTAAAGATGGGGCACCACGACCGATTTGGCCGGGTTTTGCGTGTCGCCAACGGCGGAAATTGGCCGTGGCTGCAGGCCAGAGCCCGGCAAGGAAATCGTCGAGCCGGCATCGGTGAACTTCACATCAGGCTTGACGTAATCAAGCACGCCGGAGAAGCGCAAGCCGGACAGCCGGGTCAGCGCCGCAGGGTTGGCAAAAATGGTGCTGGCGTCGTTGCCTTCGGCGCCATTGGCATTGGCTGTGCCCTCGGCGGCGGCGCTTTGGGTGCCGAAGTGATAGCCGGCGGCTGCGGCCTCACGAACAGGCATGGCCATCGCCAAACTACTCAAGGTCAGCATTGCCAAGGTTCGGCGATGTTGAAGCGCGCGCGCAATGCGCTGCGACGGATTTGCCTTCATGGTGTCTCCTATTTTCAAAAAGGCCCCGCTCGTCAATCAAGCGGCGAGGCTCATTTGGTCTGCCAACACCTGCGTACAGGGGTCAGCAACAAACAATCATTTTGCAAAGAGAAAGACGCGTGAGGGCAAAGGGTAAGCACCTGAGCTGTCGGCGGGCCCCAACGAATCCCAAGCGATTAGAGACCTTGGTCCAAAAAATTCATAGTCCTGGCCTGGAATTGGAGGTGTCGAAAACTAACAAATTTCAATCAAGCAATGCCAATGACCTTGTGCATCTGCACCGACAAGCGCCATTGCGGGTGCGCCATGCAATAGGCCACCGCGTCACGCGTGTGTTGGGCCTTCAAAATGCTGTCCATGGGTTGCAAGAAAAAATGCTCGAAGGCAAGCTTCTCGAAGCGATCGGGCCGCGCCAAGGGCTGCGGAAACACCAGCTTGAGCTCATGGCCCTGGGTCAGCACCAGTTCGGCATCGGCCTTGGGGCTGACACAGATCCAGTCCAGGCCCGCCGGTGCGGGTTGGGTGCCATTGGTCTCCACCGCGATCTCGAAGCCACGCGCATGCAGCGCGTCTATCAAGGCTGCGTCGATTTGCAGCAGTGGTTCACCGCCGGTGCAGACGACATAAGGTTTGCCGGGTACGCCTAGCGGCCATTTGGATGCAATCGCATCAGCCAAATCATCGGCAGTGGCAAACTTGCCGCCGCCCTCGCCATCGGTGCCAATGAAGTCGGTGTCACAAAAAGTGCAGACGGCGGCCGCCCGGTCTTCTTCTCTGCCGTTCCACAAATTGCAGCCGGCAAAGCGGCAGAACACCGATGCGCGACCTGCCTGAGCGCCCTCGCCCTGCAAGGTGTAGAACATTTCTTTCACTGCGTAAGTCATGCTGATTCCTCAGACCGGTATCACCGGCCCCTCAACATCGGCGCTGACGATGGACCCGCAGCCGCGCGTTTCGTACATATCGACTCGGTCCAAATGCGGCAACACCGCGCGACCCTTGGCCAGCACCCAGGCAGCCAAGCTCGCAGTGTCGCCATCGGGCAGGTCGGCAATCTCGAACAAAGGCCGGTGGTCGATTGCTTTGAAAATCGGATCGAACTGCGTTTTCACGTCGCCAAAGTCGACCGTCCAGCCCATCAGCTGATCCAGCTCGGCGCTCAGATGAAGGCGCAAGGTGTAGGTGTGACCGTGAATGCCGCGCAGCGGGTGTGCGGCCGGTGCACGTTTGAGCTGGATCGCGCTGTCCAGCGTCAGCTCTTTCCAGATGCGGTAGTTCGTGCCGTCGAAATTGGCGCCGCAGGAACCGGTCTCGTAGACGGTCAGCCAAGACAGCTCGGGCAGCTGTGGCTTCATGCGTGCCCACAACCAGGCTGAAATGACCTCGCTGGTCGCGTTGCTCAAACCCTCGATTTCATTCAGACATTGGTAGTTGAGCAGCATATGAAACGGCGCCCAGACCTCGTCCAGATGGTCATAGTCAATGCTCAGATCACGCTCACCCAAATCCTGGTTGGCGTGCACGATGACCTCGAAACCATGGCCATGCATGCGGCCACATTTATGCCCGGCCGGCACATTGGGCAGCTTGTGCGCCGCTTGAAAGCGATAGCGCCGCCAGACATGAGCGATGCCGTCTGCGTCCAAGTCGACACCGGAATGTTGGGTGCTGTGAATGCCGACCTGCTGAATACCGGGCACGCCGAACTCGGTCTCCAAACGCTGCTTGATCCAGCGGGCGATGTTCTCGTCGGTCGGCTCGGCAATTGAATGATTGAGCAGCGCGTGATCGAGCGGCGCGGCACAAGCCTCCAGACGGCGGCGCAATTCTTCCACCTCAGCGCCTGGGAACGGTGCCCAGCCCGCAGGCAAATGAGCCCGGATGGTGGCGAAATAGCTGTGGCCATGCAGGCCGCGGCTGCGGTGACCTTCGGGCAGCGCCGAGATCTGGCAAGCAGATTCGAAGCTGCAGGAAGCGGAGTAAATCGTTTGAGTGCGCATAAATGAATTTTTTGCCGGCCGACGGGGCAAGGCCTGTGCGAGCGTCATGAAAGCTGCGCCCTGTATCTATCTTCTTATTGTAATTTTTATACTTGGTAGTCGTAGTGGTGCATGCCGCTTGCTGTGGGTAAGGCGGTTTTATTCAGTCAATTCAAAGACTTGGCCTAGGCCAAACAATGTGGGCCAATGCGCCTGAACAATTGCACGGGCATACAACAACTTTGCAAAGCGCATCCAGCTTGTGGATAAGCTATCAGTTGTTCAAGTTTTGTCCACAAACTTACCCACAGGACAGCAGGCCTTCAGCAACGGTGTATGAGACCCTGGGCTTTGCGCTGATAGTGCAGCAAGCGGCCGCTATAGGCCGGCACACCCGCGCCGGCCAGCGATTTGATACTTTGATCATTCAGGGTGTAGCCCATCGCGGCCATATGCTTGCTGAAGGCAGAGCGGTTGCCGCGATTGGGGTCGACGATCATCACTTCGCTGGCGGGCAGCGCATGTTGGTTGATGAAGTCTGCCAAGGTGCCGGCCTCATCGCGCTCATACAGCACATCGCTGCCCATGATCAAGTCAAAGCGACCCTGCACCATAGGTACGCGCAGGCTGGGCGCTTGGCCGGGGATCAAGGCCGCCCAATTGCCATGGCAGTAGCGCATGGGCGGCAGGTCAGTGAGGCGCAGGTTTTCAAGCATGAAGCTGGCGGCGAGCGGGTGGCAGTCGCTGGCAGTGACCAAGCTGCCGCGCCGGTGGCTGACCAGGCTGGCCAGCCCCAGGCCGCAGCCAATTTCCAGGATGCTTTCGCCACTGACCATGGTGCGCTTGGCCATCGCCTCGGCCAAGTGCAGACCGGAGGGCCACAGCAAGCCGAACAAAGGCCAGGCGGCCGAGGAGATACCGAGCGCCTCGGCCTCGCCCAATGGGTCGGCGAATTGCTGCTTATCGAGCAGCGAGCGAATGATCAGCGTGGCTGCGCCTTCAATGCTGATGCATTCCTGTTTATACAGAAAACCGGGCATGTCGATTTCCCTCACGGGTCACCTTGCGCCGCTTGAGCGAGCGCATGGTCATTCAATCGGCGCAATGCGGCACGGGGATGGTCGAGTCAAACGTCGGTGTAGGCGTTGACGGGAGGCAGGCACGGAGGCAAGACGGAGAGTGAGCAGTGTAGGGCTCTAGCACCGAAGTCGATCGCCGGGCCGCCCCAAGATTGACTTGCGCCCCCTCGGGGGGCCGACCGAGTAGGTCTCGGTCGCGGGGCTCACTGAGATCGCCGGGCCGCCCCAAGATTGACTTGCGCCCCCTCGGGGGGCCGACCGAGTAGGTCTCGGTCGCGGGGCTCACAGACCTATCTGCGCCCGCCGCGTGACTGCCACAGCGGTTTCTTACCCTTCAAGTGCCGCTCGATCCCGTCGTTAAGTCGGCTGCGCAGATCGACCACATCCTTGACTTGACCGTAGACACCGGGAAAGCGCAGGTCGAGCCACAGCCACAGCGTGCAGGCCCGCAGCGCCTGCTCCATGCGGTCGAGTCGGCTGTGTTCATCCACCTCCTGCAGAAACCAGGGCGAGCCGGCCACACCCCGAATCGCATGGGAATGCGTCCATTCGAGGAACTGCTGCACCTGAGCATCGGTGCGCGTATCGACCGGTGCCTGCGCGTAGATGAAGCGCTGCTTCAGACCCAGCGAGCCGGCGCTGCGGTCCAGCTCATCGGCCAGCTCCAGCATCTGCTCCAACTCCGCCACTTCGAAATGCGCATCATCCAAGCGCAGCTGATCCATGAAGACGGTTAAGACCGCATGCAGCTTGTTGATGCCGAGTCGGGTGGCGATGGTATTCACATGCCACCAGTTCGGCGCCACTGCCGCCTTGAACTCGCGCGGCGCGCGTGGTGTCTTGGGCAGCAGCTCCTTCAAGGTGCGAGCGGCCTTGACCTCGGCCTCGCGCAGCACGCCGACAAAGCCTTCGTCATGCATGCCATAACGCCCCGCCCGACCGGCGATCTGGTGCACCTCGGAAACCGTCAGATCGCGGTCGCCCTGACCATCGAACTTGCTCATGGTGCTGAACAAGACGCGCCGAATCGGCAGATTCAGGCCCATGCCGATCGCGTCGGTGGCGACCAGGATATGGCTGGCGCCTTGGGCAAAGCGCTCCGCCTCGCGCCTGCGCACTTCGGGCGGCAGCGCGCCATAAATGACCGAGACCGGATGGCCCTCGGCGGCGATCTGGTCTCGCAACATCAAGACCTCGCGGCGACTGAAGGCGACCACCGCATCACCCTTTTTCAGCGCAGCGATGGACACCGGCGCGGGCAGCAATTGCACCTCCTGCTTGCGCTCGAAATGGCGTACCGTGCAGCGCTCGCCGCACAGGCCCAAGAGGTTTTCGATCGCAGGCACCGCATAGGCCGAGCAGATGATGATCAACTCATTGGCCGGCACCGCCACGATCGCCTGCGTCCAGGCCCAACCGCGGTAAAGATCGAACAGCATCTGCGCTTCGTCGATCACCGCCACGTCGATCGGCCGTGTGGTGTTGACCATCTCGATGGTGCTGGACACCACGCGCGAGCCTTCGGCCGGCACGTTCTCTTCGCCGGTCAGCAGCGAGCAGGGTACGCCGCGGCCGACCAGGCGGTCGCGTCCTTCGAGTGCCAGCAAACGCAGCGGGGCGAGGTAGGCCCCGTCATGGGCTTGCGTTAGGCGCTCAAAGGCTGCATGGGTCTTGCCACTGTTTGGTGGGCCTACATATAGCGTGACGGTGCGCTGCAGGCGGCGCGCAGCGTCAAAGGTGTCGGGGTAGCCTTGAAAAGCCAGCTCGCTGTTCAGGCCGGCCAGGGTGTTGAGCTCGGCGACGCGGTTCTCCCAACGGTCCTGCGCACGGGTGCAGCCGGCTTTCAGCTCAGCAATGCCTTGCGGCGTGGCGCATTCGGCTTGCAGGCGAGGGAGCAGCGAGTCCATATGTTCGGCGTGGCCCGAGGCGCTGCGCGCGATCAAGCCCTCGATATGCGCCAGCAACTCGGCCGCATGCTCAAACGGCGGCTGCGGTCCGATGGCGGCTTGCAGCGCCGCTTGATCGCCGCTGCGGAAGAAGTCCCAGATGGGGCCAGGCTCGGCTGCGACCTTGAAGGCTACCGGTACTTGCCAGCCGGGCTGCGAGAGCTTGAGTTGGTGGCTGCACAAACGGCTCCAGCTCAGGCCGCTGCGGCTCAAGCCCGCGGCTTCAAGCTGAGCCGCGCGTTGCTGCATCAAGGCGCGCACACCCGGAGCGGTGCCGACGGTATCAAGGTGAGCCAAGGCCACGCTCATCAAGTCGGGCGCGATCCAGCGGCTGGGTCGCGCGCCGGCAACTGCCTTCTGCAGCAGGATCAAACCTTGGCGCTCTAGTTGTTCTTCCTCGCCCTTGTCATCGCTGAAATCGGCCGGCGTGCTGACCTGTGGCAACTGGTAGGCGGCCTGGCGAATGCGCAGCAATTGTTCCGGCCCGATATCGGGCGGCAAGCGGCTGAGGTGGCGGGCGACCGGCAGGGCGGGGCCCTTGTTGGCGGCGGGGGGGCTGGGTTGCTTATTGTTTTCAATCACCCCAGGAGTTGACCACAGCTTGAAAGCCGCGGTCCAAGGGCCACCGACTTAGGGATGTAAGTGCTACAGCAATCTGCCGACACTCGGGCTCGGCTTGAGCCATCCTGGCCTGGCTTTCACGACACCCGTAACACCGAGAGCTACATCATGCCCATGCAATACCCAGGTCATATCGTCAAGGTCGGTGAAACCGATGCCGCCGTCGTCAAGGCACTCAAGCAGCGCTTGAATGCTGATTTGGGGTTCAGAAGTGACCCGGCTCTGCTCTTGGATGAAACGAATGGCACCTTCGGCGCCAAGATGCGCCAAGTGGTCAAACTGTTTCAGGCTCGCAATGTGGACCCGCAAGGCCGGCCGCTCAAGCAAGACGGTGAAGTCGGCGCCATTTCTTGGGCAGTCTTGTTTGGCCAGCAAGCCGTGCAAAACGTGGCGCTCTCGATCGACCCCTTATTGGCCGAAGTCATCAAAGTGGCGCAGGGCGAAGAAGCGAAGAAAGTGCGCGAACAGCCGCGCAATTCGAACGGTGGCCCCGAGGTCGACGCCTATCTGGCCAGCGTTGGTCTTGGCACAGGCTACTCTTGGTGCTGCGCCTTCACCTATTGGTGCTTCGAACAAGCGGCGCGCAAGCTCAAGCGCAGCAATCCCATGTTCAGGACTGGAGGTTGCCTGAAGCATTGGCAGGAGGCACCTGGCAAAGGCGCCAAGCTGATCAGTTCCGGGTCGGCGCTGGCCGATCCGAGTCTTTTGCGGCCGGGCATGCTCTTCGTCATGGACCATGGCAAAGGTCTCGGCCACACCGGCCTGATCGAATCCGTCGCGGGTGGACTCTTGACCACGCTTGAAGGCAACACCGACGGCAGCGGCACCCGCGAAGGCGGCGGCGTCTACCGCCTGACTCGCAAGGTCAGCGAAATCAACAAGGGCTATATCGACTACGCTGGCGTGCGCTGAGTCAGCGTAGCAAGTTTCCAAAATGGGGTCAGGTTCATTTTTCGAAGGCGGAATTGCAGTAAATAAATGAACCTGACCCCATTTAAGCGGTGGATGTGCAAGGCAGTTTGCCCGGCCATATGAGCGCAGATCCGCTGCCCACTACACTGCCGCCACGCATTGCGCCGTGGGGAGTGATTTTTGAGTCTGAAGCCTATAGCAGCCCAGGAAGTTGAGCCATCGACAGCGCGGCCCATGGGTCGGCTGGCACGCTTGATACAGTTTCAAGCGGTTCGAATTGCCGAACAAAGCCAGCCGCTCGACGATGTGCAGGCGATGCGCGCAGCCCATGACGCTTTTGACACCGCCCCTGAACGCTTGCTTGAGCGGGCTGCTCGACTCGCATCCCAGATTGGCATAGACAGGGCTTTGGCCGGTGTTCGCGAGCGCATGTTTTTTGTGAGCCTGCTTGCCGCCCTGCTGGTGGGCCTGCTTTCCTATGGCTTGGTGATGACTGTCGTCGGCCATGACAGGCGCATCAATGCGATGGCGGCCTTGGTGGCGGTGTTGGGCCCGCACTTGTTGAGTTTGCTGCTGTGGCTGGCTGCTTTGCTATTCGGCCCCGCTAGCGCAGGCGGCGGCCTGACCAAATCCCTGCTGGCCTTCAGCACTCGCTTGCCGGGTTTTGGAGACAGTGGCAGCCGCCTACTTTTGCAGGCCACGCTCGAAGTGTTGGGGCGATCGCGTGGCTTGACGGCTTGGTTGTTTGGGGCATTCACCCATTTGGTGTGGTCATTGGCATTTGTGTTCACCCTGCTGGGCTTGTTGATGGCTTTTTCCTTTTTGGCCTATCAGCTGACTTGGGAGACCACCATTCTTGATGACCAGACCTTTGCTCGTTTTGCCCAAGCGGCCGGGCGCTTGCCGGCCCAGTTCGGCTTTGCCACACCCGCAGTGAGCCGCTTGCTTGACGGCCAAGGCGACCACCGCGGCTGGGCGATTTGGCTATTGGGCTGCACCTTGGTTTATGGTCTCCTTCTGCGCCTGCGGTTGACGCTGGTGAGCAGCCTGCGGGCCTGGCATTTGCTGGCCGGCTTGGCGCTTGAGGGCGACAAGGACCCCTATGTGCGGCGCTTGATGGCGCGTTTTGACGCGATGCAGCCCGCGCAGGTTCTGGATGCCGAGTCGCCAGCCGGCGCCGGGCCAGTGAGTGCTCGCTCAGCGGCTCATTGCCGGCCCGGCTTGGCCGTGCTGGGCTATGAGCTGCCGGATGGTCGCGCTTGGCCGCCTATCATCGCGGGCCTGCCGAGCTTGCTGCTCGCAAGAACCGATGGAGCCGTGGCCGATAAGCGGCAGCTTTTGGAGCGCCTGCAGCAACTGGCGCCCGAGCATTTGCTCTTGGTCTGCAATGCGGCCGCCAGCCCTGACCGCGCGACAGAGCGCTTTTTGCGCGCCGCCGCTGCGCATGCCGGTCACACGGCGCTGCTGCTTGATGGCTCTGCAGAGCACGAAGAATCGGCGCAACGTTGGCGCGACTGGTTGGCGCCACTACAAATGGAAGCTCCCTTGGACGCGATTTATGACCATGCCGCCGAGGTCGAGGTCTGGGTCAAGAGGGGGGCCAATCAGCGTGGCTAAGCCCATCAACCTGGCCCTGCTGGGCCACACCAATGCTGGTAAAACCTCTTTGCTGCGCACCTTGACACGCCGCGTCGACTTCGGCGAAGTCTCGAATCGACCCGGCACAACTCGCCAGGTCGAGGCTTTGACGCTGCCGATTGACGGTCGCCCGGCACTGCGCTTTCTGGACACGCCCGGCTTAGAAGACGCGCCGGCTCTGCTCGACTATGTGCAGCAAATGGACGCCGGCCTGAGCCGCGAACAGCGTCTCCAGGCCTTTCTCAGAGGACCGGCGGCCAAGGACGAGTTCGAGCAAGAGGCCAAGGTCTTGCGCTGCTTGCTCGAAGTTGACGCTGCACTCTTGGTGATCGATGCCCGCGAGGCGCCCTTACCCAAATTCGCCTGCGAAATTGAGTTGCTGATGCTTTGTGCGCGGCCCCTGATGCCGGTCTTGAACTTCGTCCGCCACGCCGACGCTCAAGAACCCGCTTGGCGGCGCTTGCTGGCCAGCCACGGCCTGCATGCCTATGTGCGCTTTGATGCGGTGGCGCCTTTTGTCGGCGCCGAGCAGCATTTGTATGCCGACCTCGGCGCACTTTTGCCTGAGCGGCGTGGCGCTTTGAGCAAGGTGGCTGCGCAGCTATTGCTGGAAGCCCAGGCGCGCCGTGCTGCAAGCCTGCACTTGGTCTCGGAATTGCTATTGAACTTGGCGGCCTATCGTGGGCAAGTTGACAAGGCGAGCCTGAATGACCCGGCGCAGCGGGCCAGCCGGATTGCGGCCTTTCAAGGGGAGGTGCTCGCGCGCAGCCGACGCGGGCAGCAGGAACTTTTGGGGCTGCACGGCTTCACGCCCGAAAGCGCCGAGGCCTCCGATTTGCCGACCTTGAGCGGGCGCTGGGAATCTGAACTTTTCAACCCAGAGCTGCTGAAGTCGGCCGGCAAGCGCTTGGGCGCCGGTGCCGCAATTGGCGGTGCGCTCGGCTTGGGATTGGATGTGGCGCTGGCCGGTCTGTCGCTGGGGGCAGCGGCGACGGTGGGCGCAGCGCTCGGCGGCGTCGCCTCCCAGGGCTTTGGCGCGATGGGCCGCAGCCTGAGCAACAAGCTGCGCGGCATTGTTGAGCTGAGTTTGGAGGATCACGTGCTTTTGCTGCTGGCCCAGCAACACCTGACCTTGCTGCAGGCCTTGGAGCAGCGCGGCCATGCCGCGCTGGAGGTCTTGCAACTCAAGGCGGAACTGAGTTTTGACGAGGGGCAAGCTGGCCGATTGTTGGCCGCTTTCAGCGCTGCGCGGGCGCATCCGGAATGGGCCGGGGTCGCGGCTCTGCCGCCTGCGGACGCCGCACGACGTCAGCGTCACGCGGCGGTCTTGAGCGAGGTTTTGGCTGAATTGCGGGGTGGCTAAAGACTACTTGTCTGCCGCTCTATCGCCCAATTGGCGCTGCATCAGCGCAAAGAATCGATCGTAAAACGCACCGGCAGGAATCGTCTCCGAGGCGACCTTGACCAGCGAGTCGTCCGAAGACGACAAGGGCAGCGAGATCGAGCCGATGGCGCTGACGCCGATGCTGGTCGAGTTCGGGCTCTTCTTCAGGGTGTAACGGTCTTGTTGTGCGGATACAAAAGCGGTGGTTAGCGCGTCACCTTGACCATCCGGCACGCAGACGACGTTGAAGCTGATCTCCACATGCACATCGCCTTCGGGCTGAAAATGCTTGCGGCCGGTGATGCGGCCCTTTGGCGTATCGGTGATCAGATAGCCTTGACTCAACAGCGCCCGACGAGCCGCCTCGCAGGTCTCGTCTACCTGGCCGTCAAACAGGCGCGAGAAAGTGTCGTCGGCATGAAACTTCTCATTCAGATAGACCTGCGACTTGGGCGGCTTGACGTCATTGCCCATAAAGGGCGTGCTGACTCCGCAACCTGCCAGCAGGCAAGCACAGGCGATTGCAGTGTGAGAAAGAAATCCAGTCATCGCGGAGAATTAGCCATTGAAGCGCCATTATCCCGGCAAGCGCTGATGGCGCTTCGGGGCTAGCATCAGGACCGAGTCCCTACAACAATTGGCGGCCACATCATGGAATTCAAGAACACCTGGGTCTTGGGCCTGTTGCTCACGGCGTCTGCCCTAGGCATCGCCAACGAACGCAAGAGCACGGCCGAGGAGGCCGTCGCATTGATGAAAAGGGCGCAAGACTTTTTGAAGGCCAATGGGCTCGAAAAGTCGATCGCCGAGTTCAACAACCCGGCCAGCCCCTTCAACAGCAAAAGCGACGTCAACAAGAACGGTGACCTGTACTTGTACTCGGTCGACCCCAAAGGCTTTCAGGTCATTCATGGCATCAACCCGCGCATCCGGGGGACCAATAAATACGATATGCGCGATGTTGATGGCTTCTATCTGATCCGCGAATTTGTGCGCGTCTGCTTCGCGACGCCGGAAGGCCGAGGCTGGGTCAATTACCGCTGGCCCAACCCGGTCAGCAAGCAGATGGAAGACAAGGCCGGCTATGTGGAGCGGGTCGGCACGACAGATCTTTGCCTGGGCACAGGCATTTACAAATAGTGCTTTTTGCGCCGCTTCAGCCCAGCTTCGGCGCCTTCAACGGCAGTATGAGGTGCAAGCGAGTGCCGCTGCCGACGCTGCTTGCCAAGGAAATGCTGCCGCCCAGCACACCGGTGACGAGGTTGTAGACGATGCTCATGCCCAGACCGGAGCCGCCCTGGCCGAGTTTGGTGGTGAAAAAGGGCTCGAACACATGGTCGAGATCGGCAGGGGCGATGCCGCAGCCGTCGTCGCTGAAGATGATCTCGACCTGCTCTTCCGCCATCAAGCGGCTGCTGATGCGCATCACACCATGCTGATCTTGCGGGAAGGCATGCGCGACCGCATTGCTGATGAAGTTGGTCAAGACCTGGGTCAATGCGCCGGGGTAACTGTCCATTTGAACGCCCATGCAGAGGTCCAGTTCGACCCGGTGCTGGCCGCGATACATGGACTCCAGCATCAATACGAGTTCGTCAATAGTTTCTTTCAGATCAAAGTCGCGGCGCTGATCACTTGATTGATCAACCGCTACATGTTTGAAGCTGGAGATCAGCGCAGCGGCGCGCTCAAGGCTGCGCACCAAAATGTCGGCGCCCTGCCGAATCGCTTCCAGCAAAGGCGTGATGCGCGAGCGGCGCGGCCGGTCTGCCTCGAACTCGGCCAACAAGGTGATGCTGTGGGCCTCGAGGGTGCTGGCCATCGTGACGCCATTGCCAATCGGGGTGTTCAGCTCATGCGCAATGCCGGCCACCAGCGAGCCCAAGGCGGCCATCTTCTCCGAGCGCACCAGCTCGGTCTGCATGCTTCTGACGGTCTCCAGCGCCTGCTCCAGATGCTCGGTGCGCTGCGAAACGCGCTGTTCCAGCTGGGCGTTCAAGTCACGCATATCTCGCTCGGCCTGGCGCTGCCGGCTGATGTCAATCACCGACACGATGCCAACGCGCCGGCCGCCAGAGTCGATCAAGCGCATCGCCAGCAGACAGGTGAAGAGGCTGTCATCGCGGCGCTTCATGCCGGCCTCAAAGCCGTCCACCGCCTGCTGCTTGTCAATCAGGCCTAGGAATTCTTGGCGGCAGGGCTCGCTTTGCCAGCGCGCCTGATCCAGCGGCGACTTGCCTTTGTAGTCGGCGCGGGTGTAGCTGAATTGCGCCAGCAAGGCATCGTTGGCCTCCATCACCGTGTGGCCGTCGATCAAGATCAAGGCCAGGGGCACCGGTGCATGCTGAAACAAATCCATGAACTTGGATTCGCTTTCGCGCAATAGCAGCTCGGACTTGTGCAGCTTGCGCATATGCAGCAAGAGATAGTGGCTCAAGAGCAGGTTCAAGGCGATGAAGACGCCCGAGAACAGCAGATGATCCCAGGCGCGCGCTTGCCAGGTGCTCAGGATGGCGTCAAAGTCGCGGCCGAAGCCAATCACCAAGGGGAAGTCCTGAATCTTGCGGTAGCTGAGCAGGCGCCGTTGCCCATCGACCAGCAAGGCGGTGTCTTCGACCGAGCCCTCGACCGGGCCGGCCAGCAATGCCTTCAGAGCAGGCTCGTTTGCAAGATTGACTTGGGCCGAGTGGGCATCGGCTGGCGAGCGAGCCACCACAAAACCGGCGTCGGCAAAGAGCTGCACCACCGCTTGATTGTTTTTGGCCACGCTGGCGTAGAGACCGCTGAAGTAATCGACATTGATCTCGGTGCTGATCAGACCGATGTGGCGGCCACCGCGCTCGTAGAGATTGCGCGCCATCGGCAAAAT
Source organism: uncultured Roseateles sp. (assembly GCA_963510335.1). GTDB lineage: Bacteria > Pseudomonadota > Gammaproteobacteria > Burkholderiales > Burkholderiaceae_C > Paucibacter_A. The sequence goes on along the minus strand of CAUPEV010000001.1, from coordinate 47,460 downwards.
CAGTTCGCCGTCAATGAAGCGCTTGAACGGGCGGCCGAACACCAGGCCGTGGTTCTCGGGATGCGTGAGCAAGAGCGGGATGAATTCGCGCTCCTCGAGTGCAAAGACAAAGGCCGGGAAGTCGGTCATGCTGGCCCAACGATGGCTTTGCAAATTGACAAACTGAAGCGCGTTGGCTGCGCGGCTGCTTTTGAGCTGCTCTTCGATAATGTGCTGAACGCTGCTGTCGACATCGCTCTCGCTCAGCGATGCCATGGCGACAAAAGCCGCGATGGCATCCAGTCTGCCGGAGGCGATCTTCAGGTGCTGGCTCGCGTGTTCCTCCAGCAGACGGGCCGTGATGCGCCCGTTCTGCCGCTCGACGTCAAGCGTCAATTGCCGGTCTTGCCGAATTGCCCACCAGGTTTGCGCGACGATAGCGGCCGAAGTCAGCAGCACAAAAATGGCCAGAACCTGGGCCGCACGGTTCAGCCTTGCGACCCCGCGGAATATGGTGCTGCCGATCAAGTTTGACTCTTCATGCCAAGGAATTGCTAGCAAGTCGCTTGGCAGTGACGATAGCAGAATGGCCCTATGGAAGGATGGACTTGAGGAAACTTGCGACGATCTGTGGCGGGGCAAGCGTTGAGCCGCGCACAATAGCCCACACCCAGCAAGCAGCAGAGGCCAAGCATGAACATCCCATCGATCAAAGGCAAGGTCAGTGAACAAGAGTGGCAATTGCGCTGTGACCTGGCCGCCTGTTATCGCTTGGTCGCGCATTACGGCTGGAGCGACCTGGTTTTTACGCACATCAGTGCGCGCCTGCCCGGCCCCGAGCATCATTTTTTGATCAACCCCTACGGTTTGATGTTCGATGAGATCACGGCGTCCAGCCTGGTCAAGGTGGATGAGGGATGCAACAAGGTGATCGACAGTCCTTTCCCGGTCAACCCGGCCGGTTTTGTCATCCATAGCGCCGTGCATGAAGCGCGCGAGGATGTGCAATGCGTGCTGCACACGCACACCCGAGCCGGGGTGGCTGTCAGTGCGCAGGCCGCCGGTATCTTGCCTATCAGCCAGCAGTCGACCTTTGTGCTGGCTTCGCTGGCATATCACGGCTACCAAGGCGTGGCTTTCCGGCCGGAAGAAAAGCCCAGCTTGCAGGCCGATTTAGGCCGAGCCAACTTTTTGGTGCTGCGCAATCATGGCTTGCTGACGGTAGGGCGTACCGTCGCCGATGCTTTTTTGGCGATGTATACCTTTGAAAGCGCCTGCCAGATCCAGCTTGGCGCGCAGTCGGGAGGTGCCGAACTGACGCTGGTGGACCCGCATATCGTTGCCGGCACAGCGCAAGCGTTCAAGGTGCAAACGGGTGGCCTCGGCGGCATCTTTGTCTGGCCATCCTTGTTGCGCAAGGCGGAGCGACTCGACCCAGGCTTTCGTGATTGAGTGAGGGTGGTGGTGGGTGAGCTAGCATCTGCGGCTCTCGTCATCTTGACGTACCCACCGGTCTCAAGGCCGCAACACATGAATCACGCTCCGCTTAGCGCATACCCGAAGGCCACGGCCCTTGCACTTCTCCTCTTGGCTCTGGGGGGGCATGCTCAGTCTGCAGACGCCTTGGGCAGTCAAGTCCGGCCAGCAATGCTTGGCCATGCAAAGGCCGCAGTACCTCATTTTGAAGCTGAGGTTGACGCCTTTTTGTCGGCCTACTGGGCCATGTTTCCTGATTCGGCCGTCGCGGCCGGTCGCTACGCCGAGGCCGCGCGCTTGCCTGCGCCTACCGAGGCGCGGCGCCAGCAGCAACTCAAGTTTGCCGAGCTTTGGTTGGCGCGTCTGTCCCGGTTGTCTGCGACCGCGGCGCTGACGCCGACCCAGGCCGGTGACTTGCTATTGCTGGACAACCATTTGCGCTCATTGCGCTGGAACCTGACCGAGCTGCGCAGCGACCGCTGGGATGCGAGCGAATACAACGTTGCCGATCCCTTCGCCCAATTGCTCAACAAGCCCGACTTCGCGCCTTTGCCTCAGCGCTTGCATTTGATAGATCAACGCCTGCGGCAGGTGCCGGCCTATTACAAGGCTGCGTTGGCCAATTTGCACGAGCCCAGCCCCGTCCATCTGCGGCTGGCTATCGAGCAAAACAGCGGCGCGCTGAGCCTGTTCCGCGATGACATTCCCAAGGCCATAAAAGAGGCGGGCCTAAAGTCCGCCGACGCTGCTGCTATTGCGGCGCATAACGCCAAGGCACAGCGTGCTTTGGAAAACTATATCGATGCCCTGAAGAAGATCGAGAAGACGCAGCTGGCTGACCGCAGCGGGCGCTCCTTCCGTTTGGGTAAGGCTTTGTTTGAGCAGAAGTTTGACTATGAGATTCAGGCCAGCGTCGATGCACCGACGCTGTTCCAGCGCGCTTTGGCCGAGAAGGAATCGCTGCTGCAGCGCATGAGCGGCTATGCCGATGAGCTGTGGCCGCAGCTGTTTGCGGATCAAGCCGTTCCCGCCGACCGGCTCGTCAAGATCGCCCGCGTCATCGACAAGTTGTCTGCCCACCATGTCGCGCCGGAGCGTTTCGTCGAGGACATCAAGGCGCAAATTCCGGCCTTGGAAAAATGGGTGGTCGAGCATGATTTGCTGACGCTGGACCCAAGCCGGCCGCTGGTCGTGCGTGAAACGCCGACCTATATGCGCGGTGTGGCCGGCGCCTCGATCAGTGCGCCGGGTTTGCTGGACCCCAAGGGCGTGACCTATTACAACGTCGACCCACTGGACAAATACACGCCCGAGCAGGCCGAGTCATTCCTGCGTGAATACAACCACTGGGTGCTGCAGGTGTTGAACATTCATGAGGCTATCCCCGGCCACTATGTGCAGCTGCTGTATTCGAACAAGTCGCCGTCCAAGGTCAAGGCGCTATTCGGCAATGGCGCGATGGTCGAAGGCTGGGCTGTCTATGCCGAGCGCATGATGATGGAAAGCGGTTGGGGTTCGGTGCATGGCAAGGCGAGCGCCGAAATGGGCCTGATGTATGCGAAGTGGAACTTGCGTGTGGTCAGCAACGCGATCCTTGACTACAGCGTGCATGTCTTGGGTATGAGCGAAGCCGAGGCGATGAACTTGCTGCAGCGCGAGGCCTTTCAGTCCAACACCGAGGCGGCCGAGAAATGGCACCGCGCCCAGGTCAGCTCCACGCAGTTGAGCAGTTACTTCACCGGCTTTTCGGAGATTCTTGCGCTGCGCGAGCAGCTCAAAGCCAAGCAGGGCAAAGACTTCAAGCTCAAAGCCTTTCATGAAGAATTCTTGAGCCATGGCAGTGCGCCGGTACGCATGGTGCAGCGGCTGATGCTGGGCCAAATTGCAGAACAGAAGGCAGAACAGACGGCAGAGCAAGCGTCAGCAAAGCAAGCAAAGAAGCAATAGAAAAAACACAGAAACAGATGCAGATCATGAGCACAAAAAGCAAAGCAAACTTGCACTTCCGTCCAGCCGTCAAGGCCGATATCCCCGCCATGTCGGCGATCCGCCTGGCTGTGCGTGAGAACGTGCTGAACAACCCGGGGCGGGTGACGACGCAGATGTACGAGGACTATCTGGAGAAACTCGGGCGCGGCTGGGTCTGCGAGCTGGAAGGCGAAATCATCGGCTTCTCATACGCCGAAATGGCCGACGGTTCGATCTGGGCCTTGTTCGTCAGCCCCGACAAAGAAGGCTTGGGCGCTGGCGCACCCTTGCTGAAGTTGGCGACCGAGTGGTTGTTCAGTCAGGGCCATCAAACCGTGACTCTGGGAACGGCGGCCGATACCCGTGCCGACCGCTTCTACCTTGCTCAGGGCTGGGTGCGGGGTGAGATGAAAGACGCGGTCGAGGTTTTCTACACCCTGCAGCGGCCGCTCTAGGTAATTCACACAGCCGGGGCCTTGCATGTATTGGTTGATCGTCAAATACTTGCTCAGTGCCGCGCTGGTGGTGGCCGTATCGGAGTTTGCCAAGCGCAGTGACAAGCTCGGGGGATTGGTGGCGGCCTTGCCGCTGATCACGCTGCTGGCCTTGATCTGGCTGCACCTTGAGGCGCAGCCGATGGAAAAAATCGCCAATCACGCGCGCTACACCTTTTGGTATGTGATCCCGACGCTGCCGATGTTTTTGCTCTTCCCCTGGCTGCTGCCCCGGCTGGGTTTTTGGCCCAGCTTGGGGCTCAGTGCGGTGTTCACGGTGCTGTGCTTTGCCGTCTTTGCAGCGGTCTTGCGCCGCTTCGGCATTGAGCTGCTGTGAGGCGGGGCGCAACACCCATAGTGACTGGGTGCTGCGGCGCCGCCGTGCTGACTTGTGATGTCGGCCCGGCTTAGGTCGGCTTTATTGCGGCGTGTAGCTGACGTCCAATCGGTAGCTGCTGGCCTTGTAGCCAATCAGCTGTACGTAGACATCGCCGTTCGCCGCGACCTTGACGCTGCAGCTCTCGGTCGAGTTGCCACCATCTGACTTGCAATCAAAGCTGCTGCTGCTCGCCGGCGCACCGATCTTGACGTACAGATCGACGTCACCGCCGTCGCTGCCTTCCGTATGGGCCCTGAGCGAGCCGCCAGCCTTGACCTTGAACGGGCCGAAGTTCTTGCGCGCGTTCTGCGCCAGGCTGCCCTTGAAGGATTCCAGCTTGGTGGCCGCTGCCGTGCCTGGGCCATCGGTGCCCAACTCGACGGCATAGGCCAAGCCCATGCGGGCGAACTTGAGCGAATGATCGGCTTGGTTGCCGCTATTGGCGTAGGTGTCGTTGGCCGTGTGGATGTGTGGATTGTCTTGGTTGAAGCTGGACTCAAACGGCATCGAAGCGGCGAAGCCTTGAGCACTCCATGAGGCATGGTCCGAGCAGGCGTAGCCGCATCGGTCGCTGCCGATCTGCAGCGTCGGCAGATAGGTCTGGATCAGCCGGGTGACGAAATCATTCTGCCCGGCGTCGGTGTAGTCGGTATAGATGTAGATGTCTTTGGCCGAGCCGCGATAGTTGGTCATGTCCAGTTGCATCACTCCGACCACATTGACGCCCATGCCGGCGTAGTTCTGTGCGATCTCTTGCGAACCGCGCAAGCCCACCTCCTCGGCCGCATAAGCCATGAATTTCAGCGTGCGTTTGGGCTTGTAGTTCGCGTTCATCAGTACGCGCAGAATCTCGGTCAGGCTGGCCACGCCCGAGGCGTCATCGTCGGCGCCCGGGGCGAGGGTCGTTTCGGTGGTGCCATTCTTGTTGATTGAGTCCAGGTGGGCGCCCAACACCACCACTTCACGCCCGTTATCGCTGCCGCGGATGGTCAAAATGACCGACTTCTGCGCCCAGCTCGGATGGTTGAATTGCTCCACCTTCACATCGCTGCGTCCGCCGGCCAAATTCGTCCAGCGCTGTGTCAGCCAGTTCGAGGCGCTGACGCCGCCGGCGGTCTTGTAATAGCGGTTGGTGAAGGCGGACAGGTCAACAATGGTCTGGCCAATATTGCTGGCCTGCATTTGCGCCAGCATGGGCGTCAGTTGCGCCTGCTCGTCAATGACATAGTTGGGCCGCGTCACGCCTGAGGGAAAGATAGGCTCATTGGCATGCGCCTGCAGATTGGCCAGGCCTGCCTGTTTGCTGACGTGGAACATAAAGCCGCCACATCGATTCAGCTCCTCATGGACCGAGCCGGACAGCGCGCCGAGCAGGTCTTCGTCAATCTCGAGCAAGTGCACCGTCTCGCCCTTGCTCTTGGCGAGGCCGTTCAGGCGGCTCGAAGCTGGGCTCAGCGGCCCAGTTCGCGCCGATGCCATGCTTGCCACCACTGCACTCGAGGGCGCATGTTTTTTGAGCTGCGCCAGCGCGGCATCGCCGAGGCTGATCCAGATCTTCTCGCCCGCCTGGGCGCCCGGGCTGGCCAGCATTAGAACGGCGGCGCAAGTGGCTGCGCAAACGGCGGCCAGGGTGCTCGGTACTGGGAGACGGGGGTGACGGCGCATGGTGATTCTTCCCTTGGGTTTCGAATGGGCGGATGCCGCAGCAGCGAAGCTGATGGCTTCGTGGCGCGGCATAGCGACCCGATGGAACAAGCTCTCGAGTGTGAGCAAGGCTGCGCGATGTTAGAGCCAGCCCGAGGCAGGAGTCAGAGGGTTTTCGGCATGGGTTTGAGCCCGCGTCCGCCGCTTTCGCTAGGGTTGCTACCAACTTTGTTCCTATGGCCACCGCAAGAGCAGTGGGTTAGACTTTCTTGGCTTCAATGACCTGTTTAACCCGCCGAGGAATTCGCCATGAACCGCAAACGCCCCCTGATCGCTCTTTTGTCTGCCGTCTGCGTTGCGCTGTTGGCCGGCTGTGCCAGCACCGGCAATAGCGGCAAGCAGGAGTGGGATGGCTTGGTGCGCCGACCGGACGCCAGGATCGATGCCGTCTTCGTCCGCCCGGATGCGGAGTTGGTGGCTTTCCGCAGCGTCTTGCTGGAGCCGGTGCAGATCAGCTTTGCCCCCAATTTTGACCCCAATCAGGGTCGCCGCACGCTGTCCGGCCGGCTCAATGCCGATGACTTGGCGGCCATCAAGGAGCGTTTGGCCGTTTTGTTCCACGAAACCTTTCGCACCGAGCTGGCACGCAGTGGTTACACCTTGGTCGATGTGCCTGGGCCGGAGACCCTGCGCGTGACGCCGGCCATCATCAACCTCTTTATCAGCGCGCCGGGCGACAACACGGTTGGCCGTTCGCGCGTCTACACCACGGACTCCGGTCAAATGACGGTGGTGCTGGAAATGCGAGACTCGGTGACCAACGAATTGTTGGCCCGCGCGGTTGATGGCCGCAATGGCCGCTTCTCCGGTCAGCTGACCTGGACCAATCGGCAAACCAATCTGGCTGATGCGCAAAGCGCCATCACCATCTGGGCCAATGCGCTGCGTCGCGGCATGGATGAGGTCAACGCCAAGGTCGCGGCGAAGTAAGCCGTCACCTGCGGGCCAAGCCGGGCGAGCGCGCTGCGCAGCCCGGCTAATTTGAGCTTCGCGGACTAAACCCGAATCTGCTCGGGCGCCATGTATTGCTGCAAATAGGCGTCGAATGGCATTTGATCGGCCGCCTCGATGGCTTGTTGCGCCGCCACCGATTCGCGCGCCTGCGCGGCGAACTTCAGTGCCATCGCTTCGCTATAGGGTAAGCCCAGCAGCAACTGCCGCGTTTGCTCGGACTGATGGCGCATGAAGTCGACATAGCGATTGTCGAAGTCGCTCGCCATGGTGCTGAGCACGCGTGCCGACGGCGTGCTGGTGGGATCGGCAAGCGTGCGCCCCGCAGCCGCCAGCGCTTCGGCATGGGCTTGGCCACCCTGGGCTTGGTCGAGCATGGCGGCAAATGGTGCGCACTGCGCCAAGAGCTCGGCGCCCCAGTCACTCATCAGCCGCTTGCCGCCAGCGGCGCTTGCGTCCAGCAATTGCAGACCGGGTTCGCGGCCGCGCTCGGCCACCAGATGCTGGTTTTGGCCCAGGGCGGCGATCTCGGCCGGCGTATCGGCCGGGCTGTCGCTCAGCAGGCAATGCAGCAGGAACAGGTCCAAAAAGCGTGCGGTCTGAGCGTTGATGCCCACCGGCATGAAGGGGTCGAGGTCCATGCAACGCACTTCCACATACTCGACGCCGCGTTCGCGCAGCGCATGCAGCGGCCGCTCACCGCTGCGCACCACGCGCTTGGGGCGGATGGTGCCGTAGAACTCGTTTTCGATTTGCAGCAAGCTGGTGCTGAGCTGGTTGTAGTCGCCGCCGGGGTTGCGTACGCCAATCGCCTCATAGGGTGAATAGGGTCGGGTCAGCGCTTCCTGCAATGAGTCGGCGTAACTGCTGAGGCAGTTGTAGCTGACCGCCAGCGCCGACTGCGCATCGCTTTGATAGCCCAGGCGCCCCATGCGCAGCGAGGTCGCATGCGGCAGATAGAGGCTGTGCTCGCCGAAACGCTGCAGGCGGTGTTCACGGCCTTCAACAAAGCTGGAACTCAGCGCCGGCGAGGCGCCGAACAGATACAGCAGCAAAAAGGAATGGCGGCGGAAGTTGCGGATCAGCGCAAAGTACTGCTCGCTGGTGACGCCAGGCATCGACCAGTTGTAGTGGATGCCCGAGATCGTCTGCATGCGCCGCCCATAGCGCTGGCCCAGGCCCATGCGGTAAATGCTTTTGGAACGGCCGACATTGGACTTGCCATAGCGGCCCAGCGGAATCGTCTCGTCGGTAGGCAACTCGCAAGGCATGGAACCGACCCAAAGCCGCTCTTCCTCTTGCGCCTGATTGCAGCAGCCCAGCTCCTGCATCACCTTGTAAACGCCTTGGTGCACCTCGGTCAACTCAGACAAGCAGGCCTCGACATTGCCATGCACGCCGGTGATCAATTCAAGCTGCGATTCGCTGTAGTCGGTGGTGATGTGAGGATGTGTGAGCGCCGAACCGAGCGCAGCCGGATGCGGTGTCAAGGCGAGTTGGCCATTGGGCCGGGCGCGCAGACTTTCCTTTTCAATGCCGCGGCGAATGCCCTTCAGCGAGTCGGCCGTAGCGATGGCGCGTGCGTGGCTTTTACCAGCGCCTGGTGTGTATTCGCTCATCCGTTTTCCGTCCAATTCAACAACAGCATTTTTCTATTTAGCCGCGCACGGTAACAGACGCGGGCTACACCTGTCTTGGGCAAGGCTGATCATTTTGCCAAGGCTTGCCGCCTCGGCGACAGTCTGCTGACCATAAGCGGGCCAAACTCGAGCTCTGCCGGTTAAATCAGGATTCTTGATGATGAACTTCGACTACAGCCCCAAAGTGCAAGAGATGCAAGCGCGTTTGCTGGCGTTTTTTGACGCGCATATCTATCCTAATGAGCGACGCTTCTTTGCCGAGGTCGAGGCGAACCGGCGGGCCGGCAATGCCTGGGTTCCCACCGCGCTGATCGAAGAGCTCAAGCCGCTGGCGCGCTCGGCCGGGCTGTGGAATCTGTTTTTGCCTAAATCTAGCCGGGCGCCCGAAGGCTTGTCTAACCTTGAATATGCGCCGCTATGTGAAATCATGGGACGGGTGTCCTGGGCGGCCGAGGTCTTCAATTGCTCGGCGCCCGATACCGGCAATATGGAAACCATCGAGCGCTATGGCACTGAGGCGCATAAGAGCGCCTGGCTGGAGCCGCTGCTGCGCGGCGAGATGCGCTCGGCCTTCTTGATGACCGAGCCCGAAGTGGCGTCCAGCGATGCCACCAATATCCAGTGCCGGATCGAGCGCGACGGCGACGAGTATGTGATCAACGGCACCAAATGGTGGTCGTCGGGTGCCGGTGATCCGCGCTGCTCGGTCTATATCGTGATGGGCAAGACCAACCCCGAGGCCGGTCGGCATGAGCAGCAGGCGATGGTCTTGGTGCCCGCCAATACGCCCGGCATCACGGTGCTGCGGCCCTTGAGCGTGTTTGGTTATGACGATGCGCCGCACGGCCATATGGAAGTGCAGCTGACGAATGTGCGGGTGCCGGCCAGCAATATCTTGCTCGGCGAGGGCCGCGGCTTCGAGATCGCGCAAGGGCGTCTCGGCCCCGGCCGCATCCACCATTGCATGCGCAGCATTGGCGCGGCCGAGCGGGCGCTGCAGCTGATGTGCGAGCGAGCGATTGCGCGCGTCGCTTTTGGCAAGACCATCGCTCAGCAGACCGTCACGCAGGAGCGCATCGCCGAAGCGCGCTGCAGCATCGAGCAGGCGCGCCTGCTGACGCTGAAAGCGGCCTATATGATGGACACGGTCGGCAACAAGGGGGCCAAGGCCGAGATCGCGATGATCAAGATCGTGGCACCCAATATGGCCTTGAAGGTGATCGACTGGGCGATCCAGGTCTACGGCGGCATGGGTGTGAGTGACGACACACCGCTGGCGATGATGTGGGCGCATCAGCGCACGCTGCGCCTGGCCGACGGGCCCGATGAAGTACACCGTAACTCGCTCGCCAAGCTTGAGCTGGCCCGGTATCTGTCTTCGCCGGGCGAAGTCCACATGCCGGTGACCCGTGGAAGTTAAGGGTTAACACTTCCTGCTTTTGGGGGTGTTGTCCAGCTGGGGGTGGGTGCATTAGGCTGCGGCCCCATGCCCCAACTGACGCCTTTTCAAACTCGCTGCTTGCTGGCTCTGCTTGCCACTTTGGCGATGGTTTTGCTGGCGGTGACCCTGTGGTTGGGGCCAGCGTTAGAACCCGCTTTGGCGACGCTTGCCTTGGTTCTTGCCGGCTTGGCCCTGATTTTCGGCGCGGTGGCGCTGCGTCATGCCTGGCTTGAGACCGCCAACGCCAAACGCACGCTGGAGGAAGCCATTGAAGCGCTGCCGGCCAGTGTCGAGATCTTTGACGAGGACGACCGGCTGGTGGCTTTCAACCGGCATTTGGTCGAAATCTATCCGCATATGGAGGCCGAATTCAAGCGCGGCGCCCGCTTCGAAGATCTGGTGCGCCGGTCGATTGCCTTGGGTGGTGTGCCGGCCGCCAAGGGCTGTGAAGAGGCCTGGCTGGCGCAGCGCATAGCCGCACGCGCCAGCGCACGCCTCAATCCGACCGAGCCCTTGCTGCAGAACCTGCACGAAGATCGTTGGGTGCGTGTGCATGAGCGGCATACCCGTGCCGGCGGCGTCATCGGTGTGCGCCTGGATGTCAGCGACCTGATTCACGAACAACAGCGTTTGGCCGCCAGCAAGGCGCATTTGCAAGCCTTTGTGCTGACGACGCCCAACGGCGTTTTGACGCTGGATTCCGACGGCCATGTGCTGGCGCTGAACCCGGCCGCCGAAGCCCTGTTTGGCTTCGAGGCCAGCGAATTGACGGGCAGTCACATCGATCTGTTGTTCGGCATCTGGATGGGAGCGCGACTGAGCCCGCAGGCCTTGGTTGGCCGCCCGCAAGAGTTGACGGCGCGGCACCGCGATGGGCAAGAGCTGACCCTGCTTTTGAGCGTGGCCGAAGTCAAGACCGAGACCACCCATCGCTTTGTCTGCATCATCACCGACATGAGCGAGCGCAAGCGCCAGGAATTGGCGCTGCAAGAAGCCAATAGGCAACTGGCCAAGCAGTCGATCACCGACGGACTGACAGGTGTAGGGAATCGGCGTTACTTTGATCAGTTACTGCAGCAGGAATGGCAGCGCAGCGCCCGCCATGGCCATTCCTTGGCTTGCATCATGGTCGACATTGATCACTTCAAGCTCTACAACGATCGCTATGGCCATGTGGCCGGAGACGACTGCCTGATCCGCGTGGCCGAGCTTTTGCGCTCTTGTGCCGGACGCAGTGGCGAGGCGGTTTGCCGTTATGGCGGCGAAGAATTTGTCTTGTTGCTGGCCGACTGCGACCTGGCCGGCGCCTTGTTGGTGGCGCAGCGCTGCCTGGACAGTATCCGCCTCGCCGGCATCGAGCATGACGCCTCGCCGCTGCGGCGCCGGCTCAGTCTGAGCCTGGGCGTGGCCGTCTGTGTGGCCGATGCGCAGGGCGTCGCGGTGAGCCTGGTCGAGCGCGCCGACTCGGCCCTGTATGCGGCCAAACAGAGTGGGCGCGCGCGCCTGGTTTGCAGCGAGCAGGCGGCCTGACCGAATGGGCTGAAGGCAGGCCGCTGGGTTTACCATCGGTCGCCTCAGAGCCCACAGCACTAGCGAGTCCGCCATGTCCAGTCTCAGCCCCGCCGACTACATCCGCAGCCATATCCGCACCGTGCCCGATTGGCCGGCGCCCGGCGTGCAGTTCCGCGACATCACGCCGCTGCTCTCGAATCCGCGTGTGTTTCGGGTCTTGATCGATCAGTTTGTACATCGCTACTTTGACCACAGACCCAGCGCGATTGCTGGTCTGGACGCGCGGGGTTTCATCATCGGCTCGGTCTTGGCCTATGAGCTGGGCGTGGGTTTCATCCCGATCCGCAAAAAGGGCAAGCTGCCCTTCACGACGGTGGCCGAGAGTTATGAGCTGGAATACGGCAGCGCCACGGTGGAGATCCACTCGGACGCGGTCAAGCCCGGCGACCGGGTGGTGTTGATCGATGACCTGGTTGCCACCGGCGGCACCATGCTGGCCGGCGCGCGGCTGCTGCAGCGCCTGGGCGCCGAGCTGATCGAATGCGGTGCCATCGTCGATCTCCCGGAGCTAGGCGGCTCGGCCAAGTTGCGTGCTGCGGGGCTGCCGCTGTTCAGTTTGCTGGACTTTGATGGGGCTTGAGTCCTTGCGTGTGCCTGACCGACAATAGCCGCTATGGCCAAACCAATCCCCCGTCTCAGCCCCGATCAAATCAAGCGCGTGATTGCCACCGCGTTTGAGGACAAACCGCCCTACAACAAGGTGCTGCAAGAGCATGCGATCAGCGAAGGCGAGCTGATGCAGTTGATGAAGCGCGAACTGACCTCGCCCGCCTACAAGCTCTGGGTCGCTCAGGGCAAGGGCGTCAAGAAGCCAACGGTCAAATCGACGTTTCCGCACGGACGTTGACCCGACACCAACGGGCTTCGCATACCCCCATGAGGGGGTGTATTTCTGTCATGTCGATCGGCATGAAGGTGGATAAACTCGCCGCGCCAGCCGCCAAGGGCGGCTCATAACAGGGAGTTTCCAATCATGCCTAGCAAGTTTTTGGCGAGCCGTGCGCCGCTGGTTTCGATGTTGGCCGTCGTCGCTTTGAGCGCTTGTGGCGGCGGTGGAGGTGGCGATGAGCCCTTACCGCCGGTGCCGCCTGCGCCCGAGAAGGCCGTGGTGCTGACGGCAAGCAATTACCAGGCTGCGGCGCAGCAGGCGGTGACCGCAGGTACCTACCTGATGACCTCAGGCGACTTCTTGACTGGCGCGCAAGCCAGCGCCGCGCCGTCGGCGATGACTGCCGCCGTGAAGCAATTTCCCGGCCTGCTGAAGCAGTTCAAGCGCCCAGCCTTGTTGGCCGGCGCGGTCGTCAACGAATCCGAGCCCTGCAGCGGCGGCGGCAAGATCGACACGACGACCAATGACATCAACAACAATGGCCAGCCTGATGAGGGCGACAGTGGGGTCATGGTGTTCAGCGCCTGCAAGGAAGATGGCGTTGTGACGGCGGGCCGCATCGAGATCAAGCTGCTCAAGTTGATCGGGGTGTTCGACTCCAGCAGCTTCAGCGCAGTCTTCACGATGAAGCTGGATAACTTCTCCGTCACATCGCCGATAGGCTCGACCACCGGTCAAGGTGAGCTCAAGCTGAGCATGTACACGAAGAGCCCAACGGACTCTGGCGTGGTGATCGAGGCTGCCAGCTTCAGCAGCAGCGGGCGCCTCGGAACGGTCGACTATCAGCAGACGATGAGCGACTTTGCCATCACCATCAGCAGCTTTCAGGACAAAAGCCAGGCCTTTCAGGGTGCCAGCCTGAGCGGTACGCTGTCGGGCAGCGCCTTGGAAGGCAAGACGATCGGAATCGAAACGCCGATCTCCTTATTGATCCCGGCCGCGCAGGACTACCCCACGGCTGGCAAGGTAATCATCAAGGGCGCCGCCAACAGCACTGTGCAGCTGACGGTGCAGCCGAATGGCCGCGTCTTGATAGAACTTGACGCCGACGGCAACGGCAGCTTCGAGACCAGCGTCAACAAAGCCTGGAGCGAGCTGCGCTGATGTGGCGGGCGCCGCTGGGGCAAGCCCTGCTGGCGGTGCTGCCTTTGCTCTGGCTGCAGCCCTCACGCGCCGCATGTGCTGCCGGGGCTGTTGCGCTGACTGCCGGCGCCCAAGACAGCCGCTGGAACGAGCATGATGCCGAAGGTCGGCGTTTGCTGCGTGAGCAGGGGCGCTTGCCCGAAGCTTCCATAGCCTTCAACGCGGCTTGTGGCCCCTGGTCTGCGGAATTGTCATGGCGTCATGCCGTCGGCAAGCGAGATTACGAGGGCTTCAGCAACCATGGCGCTGCGGTGCAGACACACAGCAGTTTGCGTCTGGACGAGTGGACTTTGAGCTTGCAGCGCCCGGTGTTGGACGGCGTGAGCCTTGGCATTCGGGCGCAGCGCCAAGAGACGCGACGCGAGTTGGCGTCGGTAGGCAAGGTGCTGGGCTATCCGGAGCGGCACGGGCATTGGGTCTATGCCTTGGGTCTTCTGTCAGAAGGCGCCGCTTGGGGTGAATCGCGCTGGCAACTGGCTGCCTGGTTAGGCGGCGGCTCGGGTGGGCGAGTCCGCCTTGATCTGCCGACCGCCGATGAGCGAACATTGCGAACCGGCACGATGCGGCAGGGTGAATTGCAGCTGAAATGGCTGTCAGCGCCTTGGGCCGAGGGCTGGCGCAGCAGCTTGGGCCTACGCTGGCACGGCGAGCGCGTTGGCGCAGGCGAAGCGGCCACGCTATGGCGGCAAGGGGTGGCAGTGGGCGGCGCCTTGCAGCCTCGGCATGAGCTGCGCAGTGCGGGGCTTGAAGTGGGTGTGCAGCGCAGTTTTTGAGTCGGCTTGCAGGCCCTGACTATTTCCCGATGCAGAACTTGCTGAAGATCTCCCCCAGCAAGTCGTCGGCGCTGAAGGTTCCGGTGATCTCGCCCAGCGCGTCGTGCGAGAGGCGCAGCTCTTCGGCCAGCAAGTCCAGCGCGGGCGGCTCTTGGGTGGCGACGCTCATTGCCAGGCCCAGATGCTCGCGCGTGCGCTTGAGCGCTTGGACATGGCGTTCGCGGGCGATGAACAGGCCTTCCGGCGTGGCATGCCAACCGACTTGCTGCAGCAGGCGCTGGCGCAGCTCTGGCAGGCCGACGCCGGACTTGGTCGACAGCAACAAAGCACCATCAGGCAGCCCTTCGATTTGGGCCGCATCGGCCTTGTTGAAGACCTGCAGGATGCGCTCGGCTGGCACATTAGCCAAGCGGGCCGCAATCAACTTGTCCTCGGCTTCGTAGTCGGCCCGACCGACCCGCGTCAGGTCGTGCATGAAGAGCAGCACGTCGGCATCGGCAATCGCTTCCCAGCTGCGTGCCACGCCGATGCGCTCGACTTCGTCCTCGGTGTCACGCAGGCCGGCGGTGTCGCTGATGTGCAGTGGCACGCCCTCGATCTGAATCGTCTGGCTGACCTTGTCGCGCGTGGTACCGGGCACGGCGGTGACGATGGCCAGCTCGGCGCCGGCCAGAGCATTCAGCAAAGAGCTTTTGCCGACATTGGGCTGGCCGGCCAAAACGACCTTGATGCCTTCGCGCAGAAGGGCGCCCTGTTGCGTGCGGTCAAGCACGGCTGCTAACTTGTTCTGCAAGCGGGCCAGGCGGCCCATCGCATCGGCCTGCTGCAGAAAATCGATCTCTTCCTCGGGGAAATCGAGTGTTGCTTCGACCAGCATGCGCAGCTTGATCAACTCATCGCGCAGCTCGCCAACTTCCTTGGACAGCGCACCGGCCAAGGCGCGGCCGGCGCTGCGGGCCGCAGCCTCGGTGCTGGCGTCGATCAGGTCGCTGACCGCCTCGGCCTGCGCCAGATCGAGCTTGCCGTTCAGAAAGGCGCGTTGCGTGAACTCGCCCGGCTCGGCCAAACGGATGCCAAGCTCGCGGCCGGCCTCCATACAGCGTGCCAGCAGCAGCTGCAGCACGACAGGCCCGCCATGCGCTTGCAATTCCAGCACATGCTCGCCGGTATAGGAATGCGGTGCGGGAAACAGAAGCGCCAAGCCTTGGTCGATGGCGACACCTTGGCCATCGAGAAAAGGCAGATAAGTCGCCTCGCGTGGCCGCAGACTGCGGGCGCAGATGGCGTCAATCAAGGGGCTCAGGTCTTGCGGAGAGGAGACCCGCACAATGCCAACCGCTCCGCGTCCGGGGGCGGTGGCGATGGCGGCGATGGGGGCTTGGCGTTGAGAGAGCATGCGGCGATTCTCGCTGATGCTGTTTAGAGTGAACCGGCGCCGGGCCGTCCCAAGCTGGTTCAGCGCCCCCTCGGGGGGCAGCGTCGGTAAGCCGACGCGTGGGGGCTCGATATTTGGCGCGGGGGAGGCCGGACCAAGCACTCGCGTGAGTCTTGATCGCTGGCCCAGTTCGCACACCGGCTAGAAAACCGCCGGCTGAGAAGCTCTGCCCCGCATGCCTTGATTTGAGTCCTTTGCGCTGAAAAACAATAGCCCCCCAGATGGGGGTTGTGCAAGCGCGTTGTGACCTATTCCTCGCGAACGACAGCCCGCAGCATTACCAGCGGATCGGCAAGCCGCGCAGCCGTTGGTAGCGACCGTTGGCGATACGGGTCAGGTAGCCGCCTTGCTCCAGATCCTTGACCAGTTTGGAGATCATCTCGCGCGAACAGCCGAGCCGGTGGGCCATGGCTTGATGCGTCAACAAGATTTCGCCGCCGCTGGCCGAGGCGGTCTCCAGCAGCGCGCGCAGGCGCCCGTAGACGTCATTCAGGGCCAGCTGCTTGGTTGACAGCGTCGCCGCTCGGGCGCGCCTGATCACCTTGGTCAGCAGCTCGAAGGCAAACTCCGGATGGGCAGCGATATGGGCCAAGAGGCTGGCGCGGGTCAACATCACACAGCGTGAGGGCTCTTCGGTGATGACGCTGGCCGAGCGGGCGCCGCCGTCCAAACTCATTTCGCCGACGTACTCTCCGACACCGTAGATGCCGTAGGTTACTTCGCGGCCGCGCTGATCGCAGCCATAGACCCGCAAGCTGCCCGACAGCACCAGATACAGACTGTCGCCCTGGGCACCTTCTTCGATAAGGATAGTTCCGCGACGATAGTTGCGGGCCACTCCGCGAGCGGCCAAGAGTGCCAGACTGTGTGACAAGACCGAAAAATCTGTTTCGACGACCGGGGCTTCTGATTCCATGCGGCGCATTATCGGGGCAGCAAGCCCTGACTTTTGCCCTCATGCAGTGCGGCAAATTCACATATCGACAGCAGACAATTGCCGAAAAAAAAGGCCCTGCACTGCAGGGCCTTTGCTTGTCGAAGCGTCACGCGCTTGGCGTTGCGAACGCTGCAATCAATGCACGCCGTGCATTTTCTTTTTCATCCAAGGTGTCAACAACATCAGCACCAGGCCGGCGCCGGCTGGGATGAGGGTGAAGATCAGGAAGAAGGTCGACATCGAGTAAGTGGCCGAGATGTAGTCGATATAGGCGCCGGTTTTACCGGCGATGAAGTTGGCGATCGCCGAGTTAAGGAACCAGACACCAAACATCAGACCCAGCAAACGCGCCGGAGCCAGCTTGGAGATATAGGACAGCCCCACCGGCGACAGGCACAGCTCGCCCATGGTGTGCAGCAAATAGGCCAGCGACAAGAACATCATGCTGACCTGCGCCGTCTTGGCGCCCGGCGGAATGCCAGACGCGCCGTAAGACAAGACCGCAAAGCCCAGACCCAGCAAGACCAGACCGACGCCGAACTTGATCGGGCCGCTTGGGTTCCAATGCTTCTCCCACATCTTGGAGAACATCGGTGCCAAGATCACCAGGAAGAAGGAGTTCAGCACGCCGAACCAGGTCGCAGGCACTTCCGATTGGTCGAGCGAAAATTCGCGCGCCAGCATCCAGATGATCAAGCCCCAAATCGCCGCAAAGGCCAGTGCCAAGAGCACGATGGGCAGCGGGCTGCGCTTGCCGGTGCCGCGGTGCAACTGCACCAACAGCCAGGTCAGGATGGCCGCAGGGATCACCGTCATCAGCGTGTTGACGATTTTGAAGATCAAGCCGCTGGTGCCGACCAGATTGCGGTCAGTGTAGTCGGCGGCAAAAATCGTCATCGAGCCGCCGGCCTGCTCAAAGGCGAACCAGAAGAAGATGGTGAAAAAAGCCAGCACAAAGATTGCCTTGAGCCGATCGGCGACGACGTTAGCGGGCAGATTTTCTTCTGCGTCGGCCTGTGCGGCGGCAGACTTCTCGCCCTTGACCGGCGGCGCGCCAATGTCGCCAAACAGCGATTGGCTGAAGTAGAACTGCAAAGCGCCCAGGATCATGAAGATGCCGGCCAGACCGAAGCCATAGTTCCAGGAGATCTTCTCGCCGATATAGCCGCACAGCAGGATGCCGAAGAAGGCCCCGGCGTTGACGCCCATATAGAACAGCGTGTAGCCGCCGTCACGGCTGCCTTCGTTGTCCTTGCCGTAGAGCTGGCCGACGATGGCCGAGATGTTCGGCTTGAACAGGCCGGTGCCGGCAATCACCAAGGCTAGGCCTAGGTAAAAACTCGGGATGGTCTCCATGAACAAGGAGATATGGCCGGCCGCAATGATGAAGCCGCCCAGCACGACCGCGCGGCGCGTGCCGAGGAATTTGTCGGCCAGGTAGCCGCCCAGAATCGGCGTGAAGTACACCAGCATGGTGTACCAGCCGTACAGCGAGGTCGCATCGGCGCGGCTCCAGCCCCAGCCGCCCTTGGCAGTCTCGGAGATCAAGAACAGCACCAGCAGGCCGCGCATGCCGTAGTAGGAGAAACGCTCCCACATCTCGGTAAAGAACAGCACGAATAGGCTGTCGGGGTGGCCGAGGATGGTGTGGCCCCCTGCGGCTTGAATTTTGTTGTTGTTCAAACGACTCTCCGTTCATGGTCTGAGTGGTGAAGGTCCTCGCGGCTCCCTCGTGAACCGTGCCGGCCCCGTATTGACGGCTTGTTAGGTGTCGCCTCGGTGCCCACAAAGGACGGGCCGCCCAGAGATCATCTCGGCGGCAGCGGCGCGTATTGTCACCGCTGCCAGCCCTTGGTCTGGGCAGGCATAACCCCAGTCTTTGCAGGCAAAGCGGCTCAATTCCCTGTAGCTACTTTATGGATTGGGCTATGCTCCATGTCGGAGGTCACAGCCATCATGAGAATCGGAGCCCTGAGTCGCGCCACCGGCGTCGACATTGAAACCATTCGGTTTTATGAAAAGAGCGGCTTGCTGCCCGGGCCGGCGCGCAGCGAGAACGGCTACCGCGACTATGCCCAGGCGCATCTGGAGCGGCTGGCCTTTATTCGCCATGGGCGGGCCTTGGACATGTCGCTGGCCGATATCGGCTTGTTGCTGGCCAGCCTGAACAGCCGCGACCCGGCCCAGCTCGCCAGCGTGGACGGCTTGGTTGCCGCGCAACTTGCCCGCGTGCGCGCTCGTTTGGCCAGCATGCGGGCGCTTGAGCAGCAGTTGGTGGCGCTGAAAAGCCGCTGCGACGGGCAACACGAACTGCATGGCGGGCAGGGCTGCGGGATTCTGGAAGAGCTGGTGGCGGCGGCGCACGGCGAGGCTTGCGCCTGCCATGTCGAAGTGGATGCTGCAGTGCCGGCAAGTCAACCGACCGTGGCTTTCAAGCGTTAGGCCATATCGCCAAAGCAAGCGAGAGCTGATGCCATGTTCAAAACCAGTCTGCTGTTATTGATGGCGCTGATCGGCGCTCAGGCCATGGCTGCTGAGGTCTGGAAATGCCAAGTTGGCGATCAAATCAAATACTCGGATCGCCCCTGCCCGGTCGCGGGCGAGGCGCTGCCGGCGCGCAGCTTGCAGGGCAATGTGGTGGATGCGGCCGTCAAGAAGCCCGTGGCGGAAGCCGCCAATGGGGCAATGCCCAGCCTGCCGTCGGGCAGTCGCCCCGAAGCCAATGTCTGCCCCGGCGATCTTGAAATCAGCGCGATGGAGACCCGGGCCAGCTCCATCAGTCTGAGCCCCGAAGCCAAAGCCTTTATGCAGGATGAAGTGCGGCGCGCTCGCCAATGCCGCAAGGGCCAAGGCCGCTATGCCGCCGCCGATTGGGAGATCAGCCGCCAGGCGCAAGCGGCGCAGAGCAGCCATAGCAGCGCCCAAGATGCGCGCCGCCGGGCCGAAGACATGCACAGCGCGGCCGACCCGACCGAGGGCGACCGCATCAACAGCATGCGCGAACAAGAACGGGCGCAGCGCGAGGCGCAGCGCCGCCAAGACCAGCGCCTGCAGAATCAGGCAGCACGACCCTCGGTGCCCGCCTCGGGTCGCTGAGCTGAGGGCCTGTTCGGCGGCTTTTTCGGCTGGTTCGCTTCGCCGCGCTGGCTGGGGCAAACGTCCTGTGCCGGCCTCACGGCATGCCGTTGCGGCCATGCTTGAGGAAGCCCTCCCGAGCCGCCAAACGCTCGCAGTAGGCCTGAATGGCCGGCAGTTCGGGGCGCCCGATGGCGTCCAAAGGCGCCATCAACCAGCGCTGTGCCGACAGGCCCAAGACCACATCTGCCAGGCTGAAGCTTGCGCCGGCGACATAGGCGCCGGTCTGCGCCAAGCGAGCCGCCAGAATCTCCACATGGCGGTTCCAACTCGCCACGCCGGCGCTCAAAGCCGCCGCGTCCTGATGTGCCGGACTCTGCCGCACCAAACTCATGAAGGCATAACGCCAGGAGTTGTTGAACTCACCGGCCTGCCAGTCCATCCATTGCTCGACGACGGCGCGCTCGCGTGGCGCGGCCGGCAGCAAATCAAGGCGCTGCTCGCGAGCCGCCAAATAGCGGCAAATGGCGTTCGACTCCCACAACACAAAGTCGGCGTCTATCAACACGGGCACCATTGCATTCGGATTCAAGGCCAGGAACTCGGGGGTGGCCGTTGAGGCGAAACCCGATCCCCAATCCTCCCTTTCATAGTCGAGACCGAGTTCTTCGCAGGTCCAGAGCACCTTGCGTACGTTGATGGAACTTGCTTTGCCGAGAATTTTCATGATTTGAGTCCGCCTTGCTTGTTGCCTTGTTGGCTTGCGTGTTGATTGGTTGGTTTGAAATTTACCCTGAGCCGGGATGGCCTGCTGCCTGGGGGGCCCTGTTCCGGGTTTGGCTTGATGGTGTCAGTTTCCGCGGCTTCACCCCGCCGGGCTATGCATTCGTGCCACGCTCAGACCCAGCAGCACAAAAGCGCTGCCCGCGCCCCGGTTGAACCAGGCAACTCGACGCCGGGTGGAGAAAAAGCCGCCGATAGGGCGTGCCAGGCCGGCGTAAAAGCCGTGCGACAACAGGGCGCAGACGACAAAGGTCGCGGTCAAAAGCAGGAATTGAGGCAACACCGGCACCTCGGTGCGAATGAACTGCGGAAACAGGGCCGTGAAGAACAGAATACTCTTGGGGTTGGTCAGCGCGACCAGCAAGCCTTGCATCAGCAGGCTGGGCGCCGAGCGTTGCACAAGCGTGGCGCCAGGGACCTGCCCGGCCGTCGCAAACACATGCCCTCGGCTGCGCCATTGCTTGACGCCCAAGAAGATCAAATACCCGGCTCCCGCCAATTTCACGGCGGCGAACAGCAGGGCCGAGGCCGCCAAAGCAGCCCCCAGTCCGGCCATCGCGGCACTTGACACCAACACAATGCCCAGGCCATTGCCCAGGGAGCTCAGCATCGTTCTCGCCCAGCCTTGGCTGACGGAATTGCTCAGCGCCAACAGCACACCCGGCCCGGGGCTGAGGGTCGTGAGCAAGGACGCGCCGAGAAAGAGAAGCCAGGTCGAGAAACTCATCAATGCCGCCATTTGAAAGAAGAACGCCACTCTACATTTCATGGCTGGTTTCATAATCAATGGAAATTTGCAGCACTATCAAATGAAAATTGAGAATATTCAAGACCTGCATGTGCTGCTTGAGACGGCAAGAGGCGGCAGCCTGACCGCTGCGGCGCGGGTGCTGGAGCAGACGCCTGCCGCCACCAGTGCCGCGCTCAAGCGCCTTGAGACGCAGCTGGGCGTGCGTTTGTTTGAGCGCTCAACCCGAGCGATGCGCCTGACCGAAGCCGGTCAAACCCTGCTTGACTACGCCACTCGGGCCATGGATCTGCTGCGAGAAGGCGAGGCTCAGGCCACCAGCGATGTCCGCGCCTTGCGCGGCGTCATCCGGCTGGCCGCTCCACCGGATTTGACGCGCCAGGTCTTGCTGCCTTGGTTGAATGAATTTCAGGCCGACAACCCCGGCCTGCAAATGGACTTGAGCGTGGCAGAAGGCTTGCAAGACCTGGTGCGCGACAAGGTCGATGTCGCCCTGCGCATGGGCAGTTTGCAAGACTCCAATCTGGTGGCACGCAAGCTGCTTTCGACCCAAAGGGTGCTGTGCGCTTCGCCTGCCTATCTGCTTGCACACGGAATGCCCGAGACCCCCCAAGATCTGGCACAGCACAATTGCCTGAGCTTCAACGTGGCGGGCCGCCGCTTGAGCGAGTGGCGCTTGCGCAAGCAGAGCGGCGAAACGGCGACCGTCAAAGTGCAGGGTGACCGCTGGTCGAATGATGCATCGCTGA
The DNA here is from genome assembly GCA_963510335.1 of uncultured Roseateles sp. Taxonomy (GTDB): domain Bacteria; phylum Pseudomonadota; class Gammaproteobacteria; order Burkholderiales; family Burkholderiaceae_C; genus Paucibacter_A. The sequence continues at coordinate 25,324 of CAUPEV010000001.1, read as the reverse complement.
ACCAGCAATGGGCGCTCGCCGGCGTGGGTGTGATGTTCAAGGCACAAATCAATCTGCAGCAGCAACTCAACACCGGTGCCTTGGTGCGCGTGCTGCCCGCTTGGACCGGAGAGGAATACCCCATTCACGCCCTCTTTCACAGCAGCCGCTTTGTGCCCACAAGAGTGCGCAGCCTGGTCGACTTTCTGGCGCTCAAATTCTTGGCGTCGACCAGGCAATGAGCGATGGCCTGCCCACCCGACTCGACAGCGCGAGCAAGAAACCGTAGCCAGCCTTGCTTGCAATGGCAGCCAAGCGGACTGAATGGGCAAGAGCGCTTGACTCTGGTGTGACTCCAGGCTTTCCAATAGCGGCATCGAATTTTGGAAAGCCAGCCAAACATGTCCGCCCATTGCTGCAATCACGACGCGCCGGCCGCGTCCACCATCACCAATTTACCGCGCTACCGGCGCGTGCTGTGGGTCGCCTTGCTCGTCAACGCGGCGATGTTTGTGGTCGAACTGGCGGCCGGGGGCAGCAGCGGCTCTTTGGCGCTGATTGCCGACGCGGTGGACTTCGGTGCCGATGCGCTGAACTACGGCGTCACTTTGGCGGTCTTGTCGGCCGCACTTGCCTGGCGGGCCCGCGCGGCGATGCTGAAGGCCGTCAGCATGATCGCTTTTGGCATCTTTGTGCTGGCCAAAGCAGTCTGGAACCTCAGCCACGGCTTAACGCCAGATGCCCCCACCATGGGGATGGTCGGCCTGCTGGCGCTGGCAGCCAATTTGCTGGTGGCTTGGCTGCTCTATGCTTTTCGCGATGGCGACTCGAATATGCGCAGCGTCTGGCTCTGCACTCGCAATGATGCGATTGGCAATCTCGCCGTCTTGGCCGCCGCGCTTGGTGTGTTTGGCACCGGCAGCGCCTGGCCCGATTTGCTGGTGGCGTCCATCATGGCGACGCTGGCGCTGCGGGCCGGCTGGCAGGTATTGGGGCAGGCACGGGCCGAGCTGCGCGAGCCGGTCTCCGGGCAAAGCCAGCCGCTGCAGCATCAGCATGGCCATGAAGGCCACGGCCATTGAGGGCGTGATCAAGCCCGTGATGAAGCGAGTGGCATGATGCTGGCCCATGGCGATCCAATTTTTGCAGCGTTTGACCTGGCAAGATCGAACCCTGTTGGCCAACCGGCAGCTCGGCGGCATGCTGGCCTTTGTGGCCGGGGCAATCAATGCGGGCGGCTTTCTGGCGGTGCAGCGCTACACCTCGCACATGACGGGCATCGTGTCTTCGATTGCCGATGATCTGGCCACCGGTGGGTTTGCCCTCGCTTTGGCCGGCTTTGCCGCCTTGCTGTCCTTCATCGCCGGGGCGGCCTGCACGGCCATCCTGATCAACTGGGCGCACCGCCGGCAGATGCAGAGCAAATATGCGCTGGCCTTGTTGCTGGAAGCCGGCTTGCTGCTCGTGTTTGGCTTGGTGGGCGCCAATCTGAGGTCGCTGGAGCATTTGCTGATTCCAACGGCCGTGCTTTTGCTGTGCTTCATCATGGGGCTGCAAAACGCGACGGTGACGAAAATCTCTCACACCGAGATCCGCACCACCCATATGACCGGCGTGATCACCGATCTGGGGCTTGAGCTGGGGCGCTTGATCTATTGGAACCGCGCCCAGCAGGGCAATCTGATCCACACGGTGCGAGCCAACCGCGACAAGCTGATGATCCATTTGGTGATACTCGGCTTGTTCTTTGTCGGCGGGCTGGTCGGAGCGCTGGCGTTCAAGCACTTTGGCTTCTCGGCCACGATTCCGATCGCGCTGCTGCTGATCGTGATCGCCGCGCCGGCGTTGATTCTCGACTTGCGGCGCGACTGAATTGCAGCCGCGCCGCTGGCCCTTCTTTAACCCTTTTCGAACAGGAACACATGCCCGAATCTGCTGATCTCGCCCAGCATCTCAAACCCTTTGTCTATGAGACGCTGACCACCCGGGCCCTGCATTTTTCGATCTGCGAGATCCAAAGCCGCATGCAGACCCTGCGCCCGCATGCGCTGGATCTGGACTACACCCGCACCATGATGGCCTTCTTGCTGTTCAGCCCGGCGCCGGAAACCTTGGCCATGATTGGCCTGGGCGGGGGATCATTGGCCAAGTTCTGCCATCGCTTCCTGCCAGCGACGCGCATCAAGGTGATCGAGATCAACCCCCATGTCATCGCGCTGCGCGAGCAATTCTGCGTGCCGCTTGATGATGCCCGCTTCAAGGTGCGTCGTGGAGACGGGGCCGACTTCGTGCGCCTTCCGCCCTACCGCCAGGACGTGCTGCTGGTCGACGGCTTTGACTACGACGGCCAGCCGCCTGCCCTGTGCTCACAGCGCTTTTATGACGATTGCTATGAGGCGCTGCAGCCCAACGGTTTGCTGGTGATCAATCTGCACGCTGCGCATGCCGACTTTGACCTGCATGTCGCGCGCATTCGACGCAGCTTCGCGTCTCCCCCCCCGAGGCGGAGCAAGGCAACTGGGGTCGGCCCGGCGTCTTCTGGTGAAGTTTTGCTGGTCGCCGATGCCGACGGCAGCAATACCATCGTCTTTGCCTGCAAGGGCTCGCTGGCCGACCGCTTCAAGCCTGCCAATTCGCGCCATCCCGCGCATTTGGACACCACAGCGCGGGCCGATCTGTCGCCGGCCTTCGCGGCGGTGGCGCAGGCGCTGAAGGCCGATGCATGCTCGACTCTGTCCTAAGATCGCGCGATGCCGAATGCGAAAAACAAACTGAATCTCTTGGCCGGAGCTAAAGGCCTGTTCAAGCCGCATGGCCGACTGGCCTTGTGGACCGAGGGTTCGGTCATGCATATTCAGGCCGAAGGGCCGTTCAACCGGGAAGCGGTGCTGGCTCTGGGCTTGGCCATGAAGCAGCTCTATCAGACCCTGCCCCTCGACCGAGAATTCGTTTTTCTGCTCGAATTTCGTGCCAGCCTGATGGCGTCGCCCGAAGCGATGGCCGCCTATGGCGACTTTTTGAAGGCCATGTCCATGGCCAAGCGGGCTCCCAAGGCGGTTGTTTTTGTGGTGGCGCCCGAGGTGGAAGGCGCGAGCTTGATGCTGCCTCTGTTCGCGCGCCTGTATGCCGAGCACGGCCGTCAATTTGCCGCCTTCGAGACCATGGCGCCGGCCGAGCATTGGTTGCGCGAGCGCTTGCTGGCGGTCGTGGAATAGGCATTGTCATGGCCTAACTGCATGGTGTGCAACAAGGCCAGCAACACATATGTCCACGGGCTTGGGCCCACGATCCACTCACCCTGGCTCAGCCCCCGTTTTGCGCAGCCCCGGTGCCCACAGCCTCACCAGCAAGATGACGAGCACACCGACGACCAGCAGACTGCGCTGAGCGCCGTCAAACCTCAAGCCAACTATTGGATGAAGCCGTGGCTTCGCACAAGGACGGCGATTGCGGTGAGGTATGGAGGCAAACCAAAGGACAATCGGCCGGCGCTTTCGCCCAACTACCCGCCCATGCTCAATTCATCCAGCCCAACGATCAACGCACCCTCGCAGGCCGGACTGGCACTTGCGGCCGCCTGCTCGGCGGGCTTGCTCTGGGGCACCGGCGCCTTGGTCGTCAATGTGCTGATCGCCAAATATGGCTTCGGGCCTGAGAACATCTCGTTCTGGCGTTTTGCGGTCGGCGCCGCCGTGCTGCTGGCGGTCTTCGGCAGCCGCATCGACGGCGCCAAGCTGCGGCCGTTGCTGCCGACCGTGCTGCTTGCCGGCACCGCGATGGCCGGCTACGTCTTGTGCTGGTTTCTCGGCATAGAGCGCATCGGGGCTTCAATTCCGACTTTGATCGCGCTTTGCCTGCCGCCGGTGCTGGTCACCGTCGTGGCGCTTGTGCGGGGCCAGGAACGCTTGGATGCGCCGCTGGTGTTGGTGCTGGCGGCGGCGCTGATTGGCACCGTTCTGATCGTCGCCAGACATGACAGCGGGCCGGCTGGCGTGGATCAGCGTGATCTCGTCATCGGCATTGGCTTTGCTGTCGCCTCGGCCTTTCTCTATGCCGGCTTCACCCTGATCAGCGGGCGCTTGTCTGCCGAACTCGGCGCTGGCCAAGCCGCCACCTGTCTGACGCTGGTGGCTGCCCTGGTGATGGGCCTGTCGACGCTGTACCGGCCGCTGCACTGGCCGACCGGCGTCCCGCCGCAGGCCTGGTTCCTCTACCTCGGCGTGGTGACCGCCGCACTGGCCCTGCTGGCCTTCAGCTGGGGTGCCGCAAGGCTGAGCCCTATGGCCCTGACTGTTGCCACCTTGATCGAGCCGCTCAGCGCGGTGCTCTTGGCCGCACTCTTGCTCGGCGAACAGCTGGGCGCTTGGCAGTGGTTTGGTGGGGCCTTGCTCTTGCTGAGCATCTGGGGCCTGGGCAGGCGGGCTGCGTCGCCGGTCACGTAAGGCAACGCCGACAAGCCTGACAAGGCAAAACGCGGCGACGACGTCCAAGCCCAATTGGACCAGCGTCCATCCTATTCATCCCCTTCATCCAGGCTCAAATTTCTTGCTTTCTTTGGCCTGGATGGAGGGGATGAAAGGGATAGGGAGGGCTTAAAGAACCCCGACTGATCTGAAGGTCGGCGTGAGTTTGGCAGAGCACGGCGCTCAGGCTTTTGCCGTTTCATTGGGCCAGCGGTAGCCCAGCACGCATTCAACCGGATATGAGTTTTCACACACGCTATCGAGTTGGTTGCCACCGTACAAGTAAACCCGGTCGTCTACGGTCTGCAGGTAGAAGCCAACATGCCCCTTCCAGCTTTCCGGCGACTCTCGCCAGAGCACGGCAATACAACCCGGCCTGGGTTCGCTCAAGGGCTCGCCCCAGGCCAGCCAGGAGCGCGCCAAGGCCTGGCCGGTGCCCGCGATCCCAACTTGTGCAAGGACCCAATTGGCGAAGGACGAGCACCACGAGGCCTTGTCGTCATACCAAGGCGTCGTCGTGCAGCGGTGGTAGAGCGCAACGCGTGGGTGGCTCATTCCCGGCGCCAGCGTCCTGACGCCGGCCTCTGCCCTTGCGATGGGCAGCCAAGGCGGAGTTGGCATTTTGAGTTGAGCCATTGGATAGGCAGCGCAGCGGACCTACTTGCTGCTCTTGAACTCCCCAAACGCCTTCAGCTGCTCGGCCACCGCCTTGTCGCCCACCACCACCAGCGACTGCGTCTCGGGCGCGAAGTACTTCTTGCCGATTTCGCGTACCTGCTCGGCGCTAACCTTCTGGATCAGCGGCACAAACTGGCCCAGGAATTCGGCCGGCAGGCCGACCAGCCAGTTGTTGGCCAGCGTCTGCGCCACCGCACCTTGCAGTTGCGTGGTCAGCAGATAGCTACCGGCCACATAGCGCTTGTTCATCGCCAGCTCCTCGGCGGGCACCAGCTCGGCGCCTATGCGCCGGTACTCGTTGACGAACTCCTGCAGTGATGCGCCGGTCACCTCATTGCGCACATCGGCGCCGCCTGAAATGGCGCCGCCAACGCGGTAGGAGCGCGCACCGGCATTGGCGCCATAGGTGTAGCCCTTTTCTTCACGCAGATTCTGGTTGATGCGGCTGGAAAAGCCGCTGCCCAGGATGGTGCTGGTCAGGCGCAGCGGCACCTGGTCGGCACCATTCGCTGGCGCACCGGGGCGGCCCAGGCGCACGGTCGACTGCACGCTGTCAGGGCGCTCCAACAAGATGTGCTGCGGCTTGGCACTCAAAGGTGCGGCGGCAATCTCGGCAGGCGCCGGGCCTTGCGCCTTCCAGTCCCCAAACGCGGCCTGTGCCAGCTTCATGGCCTCGGCTGTCGTGATGCGGCCGGTGATGACCAGCAGCGCGCGGTCGGGGCGGAAGCGTTTCACATGCTCGGCGCGCAAGACTTCGGCGGTGGTGGCCTCGATGGATTCGGCCGTCTCCTGGCTGTGGCCGTAGGGGTGCTCGCCATAGATCGCCTGGTTCAGCGCCTTGCTGGCTCTAAAACCCGGCTGCGCACTGGCAACCTTGAGCGCTTGCAGCGCGTTGGCCTTGGCCAGCGCCACCTCGCCCTCGGGGAAAGACGGGCTGCGGGTCACTTCGGCCAGCAGCTTCATCATGCCTTCGGCGTGTGAGGTGAGCGCATAAGCGGTCAGCGTGATGCCATCGTTAGCAGGCGCCGCCGCCACCCCGCCGCCCATGCCTTGGGCGGCCTCGGCAATGGCGCGTGAATCGCGCTGGGCCGTGCCTTCGTTCAAGAGGCCGGCCAAGAGCTTGGCTTGGCCGGGCGTGGCGGCTGCGTCCGCGCCGAAGCCGGCGCCGCGCACGGCCAGCACATAGTCCACGCGGGGCAGGCCCTGGCGCGGCAAGACCCAGATTTCGAGGCCATTGGTCAGCGTCTTCTTGCTGATCTGCGGCACCTGGATCGCTTTGTCCTGGCCGTACTTGGGCAGCTCGGCCGGCATCTTGACGGCGTCGGCGGCGATTGCGATCACGGGCGTGGCCAGCATTGCAGCCAACACGATCTTGTTCAAAAGAAAATGGTTTTTCATGATGCTTGTCTCCCTCTTGTTCAAGGCTTGGCGGCAGTGGCTGCTGAAGCTGCCTCGGCAGGTGGCGTCAACATCGCCACAGGCTTGCGGTCGATCACCGAGCGGTTGGCGACGGTCAGATAGGTCTTGGCAACCCGCTGCACATCGGCCGAAGTGACGGCTTCAATCCAGCCCGGAATCTGGTTGACGACATTGGCGTCGCCCCACAGCGTTTGCAGCTTGGCCAAAGTGTCGGCACGGCTCAAAAAGCTCTCCAGGCCGTTGTACCAGTCGGCCAGCAAACGGGTCTTGATGCGTTTGAGCGTCGGCTCGTCGACGCCTTCTTTGACCACACGGGCGATTTCTTCGTCCATCGCGGTCAGCACGGCGTCGGCGTTGGTGCTCGGTTTGTAGAGCGCAAACACGGTGAAGATGGTCGGGCCGTCGTATTCCCACACGCTGGTCAGGCCGTAGAGTGAGTCGACATTGAGCGCCAACTCGCGGCCCTTGATCAGGCCTTGGTAGAAGCGCGAGGCGTCGCCGCCGGCCAGCAGCTCACCCAGTACCGCGAAGGCGGGCTGGTCTTTGCTGCCGCGCGCGGGCATCTTCCAGGCCGCTGCAATCGCCGGCACCTGCGCCAGCTTGTCGCTTTGCTGCAGGCGCTTCTCGGCGGTATTCAGGCCCTCACGGAAGTCACTCGGCGCCGGGGTAGCGCGTTTGGGAATAGCGCCGAAATACTGCTGAGCCAGCGCAAAACCCTTGGCCGGCGTGATGTCGCCCGAGATCGCCAGTACCGCATTGTTCGGCCCGTAATAGTCGCGATGGAAGGCGCGCACATCGTCGAGGCTGGCGTTTTCCAGGTCCTTGAAGCTGCCGTAGCCGTCGTGATTGTTTTCCCATTTCTCGAAGGCCAGGCCGCCGATGTCTATCCACATAAAGCCGCCATAGGGCTGGTTCTGCACATTGACGCGGATCTCTTCCTTGACCACATCTTGCTGGTTCTTCAGCGTCGCGGCGTTGAAGTCCAGCGTCTTCATGCGGTCGGCCTCGAGCCACAGGATGGACTCCAGCGCCGAGGCCGGCGCGGTCTCGATGTAGTTGGTGAAGTCGGCGCGGGTCGAGCCATTGTTATTGCCGCCGCCGCCGGTGATGACCTTGTCGAACACGCCCTTGGGCGCGGTCGGCGTGCCCTGGAACATCAGGTGCTCGAAGAGATGGGCGAAGCCGGTGCGGTCCTTGGGTTCGAGGCGCATGCCGACCTTGTAGACCACGCTGACGCCGACGGTCGGCGAGCTGTGGTCGGGCGAGATCAGCACGGTCAGGCCGTTAGGCAGCTGCTTGCTGTGCACCGGCACCTGCCAGCTGTCATTCGTTTGGGCAGCCAGCGCCGAGAAAGACAGCGCCAGGCCGGCGAACAGGAGGCTGAATGAGTGTTTCATGGTCATGGGAGGGCCTCGCAATCAGGGTGTAGTAACGGGCATTTTGAAGGTATTGGCGATGAAGGACAGCATATCCGCGCGCTCCTCGATGATCTTGGAGGTCGGCTTGCCGGCGCCGTGGCCGGCTTGCGTCTCGATGCGAATCAGCTTAGGCGCAGCACCGGTGTCCGCTGCCTGCAGCGCCGCCGTGTACTTGAAGCTGTGCGCCGGCACGACGCGGTCGTCATGGTCGCCTGTGGTCACCAGCACCGCGGGGTATTTGACAGTCGCGCCGGACTTGATGGTGTGCAGCGGCGAATAGGCCAGCAGCGCCTTGAACTCATCGGCCTTGTCGCTGGAACCATAGTCCGGCTCCCAGGCCCAGCCGATGGTGAACTTCTGGTAGCGCAGCATGTCCATCACGCCCACCTGTGGCACCGCTGCGCCGAACAGATCGGGCCGCTGATTGACCACCGCGCCGACCAACAAGCCGCCGTTCGAGCCGCCATTGATGGCCAGTTTGCTAGGGTTGGTGTACTTGTTGGCGACAAGCCATTCGCCGGCGGCGATGAAGTCGTCAAAAACGTTTTGCTTCTTCAGCTTGGTGCCGGCCTCATGCCAGGCCGAGCCGTATTCGCCGCCGCCGCGGATGGCGGCCAGCACATAGACGCCGCCCATCTTCATCCAGGTCGCGGCCGTAATGCCGTAACTCGGCGTCATCGGCACATTGAAGCCGCCGTAGCCATAAAGCAGGGTCGGGTTGTTGCCGTCCAGCACCAGGCCCTTTTTGTGGGCAATGAAGATGGGTACCTTGCTGCCGTCCTTGCTGGTGACAAAGGCGCGCTGGGTCTCGAACTGCTCGGCTTCAAAGGCGGTCTGTGGGCGCTTGAACAGCGTCGCCTTGTTGGCCGCCACGTCGAAGCGGTAGGTCTCGGTCGGCGTCGTCAGGCTGGTGTAGCTGAAGAAGGTTTCCTTGTCCGACATGCGGCCGGCAAAGCCGCTTGCGGTGCCAACACCGGGCAACTGGACCTCGCCTTTGGGTCGGCCCTGCATGTCATGGATGCGCACCACGGTGGATGCGTCGCGCAAATAGCTCAAGAGCAGGCGGCCACCTACCGCCGAGGCGCCGGTCATCGCGTCCGCGCCCTCGGCCACCAAGGTCTTCCAGGGTTGCTTGCGCGAAGCCGTCAGGTCGATCGCGACCAAGCGGCCGCGCGGTGCGTCCTTGTTGGTCTTGACGATCAAGGTGTTGCCATTCAGCGCGATAGGCACATAGCTCGCGTCGAAAGCAAGGCTGATCGCCTTGGGTTCACCGCCGACAAACTTGCCTTTGCTCAGGGGCAGCAGCATCAAGCCGTTCTTCTCGCCGCCCTTCCAGACGGTGATGAAGACGGCCTTGCCATCATCCGAGACCTCGGCGCCGAAGCCCCATTCCTTCTCGTTCGGATTGCTGGCAACCAGCTGATCTTCGGATTGCGGGGTGCCGAGGCGGTGGTAGTAGAGCTTCTGGAAATAGTTGGCGCCGGTCAGTGATGCGCCTTCGGCCGGCTCCTCGTAGCGGGAGTAGAAAAAGCCCTTGCCGTCGGGCGTCCAGGCCGCGCCTGAGAACTTCACCCAGTCCAGCTTGTCGGCCAGGTCTCGCCCTGTCGTCAGGTCACGCACCTTCCAGGTTTGCCAGTCGGAGCCGGCGGCGGCCACACCATAGGCCAAGAGCTTGCCGTCGCGCGAGGCGGCATAGCCGCCCAAAGCGGCGGTGCCGTCTTTGCTCAGCGTATTCGGGTCGAGTGCGATCGTTGGCTCATCGCTCGGAGATTTGGCGGTGTAGAGCACCGCTTGCTGCTGCAGGCCGTTGTTGCGGGTCCAGAAGTAGCGGCCGCCCTCCTTGAAGGGGATGCCGAATTTTTCAAAGTTGTAGAGATCGGTATAGAGCTTGCGCACCGGCAGGCGCTGCGGCATCGCGGCCAGATAGGCGTCGGTGACAAGGTTTTGTGACTTGACCCAGGCTTTCGTCTGCTCGCTGTTGTCGTCTTCCAGCCAGCGGTAGGGGTCGGCCACCGAGGTGCCGTGATAGGTATCAGCTTGCTCGACTTTGGCGGTGACTGGGTAGGTCGGGGCGCTTTGGGCTTGTGCCTGGTTCAGCGCCAAAAATGTCAAAACGGCCAAGGTCAAGGCCTTGTGGGCCACTGTCTTCTTCATCATCGTCATCATCATCCTCGTGGGTAGTTCTAACTATCTGTCTTCTTGAATGTCTAAGCCGTGGCGCTGACCGGCTTTTGCGCCAGCATGCACCACAAGAAGGATTGGCCAAACAAGCCGCTGTCGCCGGCTTGCGGCCGCATCTGGCGCAAGCTGTGAATTCTGAAGGATGGGCCCCAGAGATCTCGGAGCGCGGCCTCGGTATAGCCGAGGCCGCCGCCCAAGGTCTTGCCCTCGAGCACCTGCTCGTCGCTGAGCCCGCTGCCGCCTTCTGGCCTGAAGCACACCAGGCCAAAGCAGCCGCCCGGCTTCAAGGCCGCGCAGACCAGTTGGACATAAGCTTCTCGTTGCTGGGGTGCCAGATGGTGAAAGCAGCCGGAGTCGTAAACCAGCTCGTAGCTCGCGGCTGGAATGTTCAAGTCAAAGACCGAGCTGTGGTGCAGGCTCACAGCCGCGCCGGCCTCGGCCGCGCGTTGCGCCGCCCAGGTGAGGGCTGCCTGCGAGTAGTCGACCCCCTCGACTGCGAATCCTGAGCGGGCCAGAAAGATCGCGTTTCGGCCATTCCCGCAGCCCAGATCCAAGGCCGCCCCGCGCTTGATGTGCGCCCCTGCTTGCTTGACCCATTCGACCAGGCATTCATCCGGCGCCGTGCCGAAGAATGGCACGGGCTTTGACCTGTCCGCATAAAAGCCGTCCCACCAGTCGCCCTGCCGGTCGGAGCGGCATGGATCGCTGGGGCTGAAGTCGAGGCTTGTCATCGTGGGTCTAGGCAAGATCGATGCGTTCAAAGCCGGACAGGCCGCCAAATTTTGGCAAGTCGTCATGACAAGCGAGCCACGGGGCTTTGTTGTTCAGGAAGTAGTGAGCGCTTGGCTTGGCTGTCAGTTCGCTGCTGAGAATCCCAGCCGGCACGCCCAAGATGTCGGGGAAGCGTTTGTCCTCGGTGAAGACATGGGTGCCACAGCGCCTGCAGAAGTGACGCAGGCCGTTGTTGCTGGGTGCGAATTGCTGCAGATTCGTCGCACCGGAAACAACTGTTGCTTCGCGTGGCAGGCTCAACCAGGTCGTGAACGCCGCGCCGCTGAGCCGCCGGCATTGCTGGCAATGGCAATGGATGACGCTTTTTGGCTTTGCCTCGCAATGCAGACCGACAGCGCCGCAAAAGCAGCTTGCGAGCAAGTCTGAGGTTTCGGTGGCGGTCATGTGAGCGAGATGGTGAGTGGCTATGGCTGAAAAGTGCGCTGTGCTCGGGCTGCCGCATTCTGGCAAGCAAGAATCGATATGACGAAAGACACGGGGCGCTATTTGCCCCAAAACAGTGCCGATTGCGGGTTTCCTCGGGGTCTTTGTGTTGTGCAAGGTAAAGATGGGCAAGTTCAAGCCGGTTCAAACCGACAACAGTCTCAGACGCTCCTGTCGATTCAAGACTCAAGAGTCGTCAGGCCAGCACTTTGATTGATGTTCGATCGCCGAGGACCACTGCCATGAATGCAAGCAGCATTAGCTCGATTGCCGTACCCGCCAACGCCAACGCCAACGCTCGCGCTGCAGCGCCGCCGCGTGTTCCACCCAGGGTTGAAGATGTGTTCAAACAAATCGATGCCGAAGGCAAGGGCTCCGTGACGGCCTCTGACGCGGCCGCCTATTTGGTGAAGATTTCGCCCGAAGGCGCGCGCAAGGCGGACGCTGCAGATTCTTCTTCTACTTCAAAGCTCAGGCAAGATATCGAGCAGGCGCTCAGCAAGGCCGATGCGGACGGCAATGGCCAACTGAACCAGGCCGAGTTCAAGCAAGCGCTGGCGCAAGGGCCGGCAGGCGGTGGGCCAGCTGAAGCAAACGGAGATAAAGCCGCAGGCGCTGCTGCTGGCCCAAGCAAAGGGGCGGGCCGACCACAAGGGCCGCCGCCAGGCGCGGCGGGTGGCGCTGGCGGAGGGGGCGCAAAGGCCGGCGGTGCGAGCGCGGCCGGCAGCTCGAGCAGTGCCTCAACCAACTACGAAAAAGAAGATGCCAACCAAGACGGCAAGGTCACCGAGCCCGAGCGCCAAGCCTATGCGGTTCAGCATCCGAAGCAAGCCGCTGCTGAGGCTGCACAAAGTGTGAAGACCGCGACGTCCGCGTCCGCTGTTCGGGCTGCGAGCGATCTGGCGCTGCAGCGTTATCAAGAAGTGGCGGCTAGCGTCGAGTGAAGAAGATGGGCTACGGATAGCCCGGCGTCGGTATGAGAAATCAGAAATTGGGCGTTGGTATCGACGGTAGGTAAGCGCCTCTTTCCGATCCGATCCGCTTCGGTTGATTTGGTCTTGCTGCACGGTGCCGGGACTTGCCTGCGGCGAAACCTTCGGTTTTCACCCCGTCGGGCGACCCTGCCGCATGGCCCTTCGGGTTTGCAAGCGCCTTGTCCATGCAGAAAGAAGAGGAACAACAAAGAACAAGGCTCGCTGCGCAAGGTCCGGCAAAGCAGAGGCGCGAATACTCTGCCTACACAGTGTTGCGCTGCCTCAACGGTATCGGCCAAGAATGCGTTCGACCTCGCCGTCGGCCACCAAGGCGTCGATGGCCCGTTCTAGCGCCTTGATGGGCACTTTGCTGTGGCGTGAGAACGCACAGCGGTTGATCGAATGGCTCAGCACCAGATCGCTGCGCAAGCGCAGTTTGGGGTCGATCTTCATGTGATACGAGAGGCTGAGTTGATCGACGATGGCGTAGCGCGTACGGCCCAGTCGTTGCTTGGCGAACAAGAGGCCCATGTCAAGCGCGTCTTCCCGCCGAAAGCGCTCGCCCAATGCAGCATCGACCAGCGGGTAGCGATAGCCCAGCACGGTGCCTACCGGCTGCTCCGCCAAATCGGCAAGCCGGTGCAGCTGTGGGGCAGGCGGGTTGGCCACGATCACCTCGGCGGTCGGTATCAGCGGCCGGCTCCAGTGGAAGTCGCCATCGATCCAAAGCGGCAGCACATAGCAAACGCCATCGGCCTCGCCGTCCGCAAGCGCCTTGGCCAAGCGCTTGCTGGGCATGGCCAGAAAGCGGACCGGCAGGCCCAGCCGCGCGCCTATCGCCTCGCTCAGATCTTTCACGATGCCGTCCACCAGCCGGTCGCCCTGAAAGTCGGCCAGCGGCATGGTCTGGCTTTTCGGCGCCAGAAACACCAACTCCTGCCCGCAGGCCCATGAGCTGACGCCGACCATCAAGAAAGCCAGCCACCATGATTTACGCCCATTTGCCATGGCCGACTTTAGCTGCAATGGTCGGGTGTGGTGTCTTTGTCGATCGGGTGGGGGCACGGGGTTAGGGCTTGCCTCTAACTTTGAGGCGTGACCCCGACCTCGCTGCTATTCGAAGACTGACCCTTAGGTCGATCGGCTTCGGATAAATTGCTTTACCCGCACGATGCCGGGAGTTCGTCCCGGCGGCCGACCCTCTTCTCTTGTCTCGCCAAGAGAAGAGGGCAAGAGAAGGCGCTCAGCCGCTGGTAGGCGTCTGATCCTTCGGCAGCCGTCGCAAGCGATGCTTGCTCGGTGCGGCCTCAGACCCTGCGGCATGGCCCTGCGGGTCCGCTCGGTGCCAAGGCGCTTGCAAGCGCCTTGTCCTTCGCCAGGCGTCAGGCAAGCCATTTGGCTTGCCTTCGGTCCGCGCTCAGTGCATCGAATTTGCCGAGCCGCACCCAACTCGCTTCGCGCCCTAACGGTCGCTCCGCTCAGACAGGAGGTGCGAAGTCAGTTCTTGAAGTCGCTACGCGACGCCCGACAAATTCTGCGCTCCTCGCCCATGCCAAAGGGGGGCGCTCCAAAAACACGGCTCGCTACGCGTCGCTTTGAAGGGTGCTGCGCAGCGCGCAAGCAGCTCTCAAGCCGAGGCGATGAGGGTCAACCTTCCTTCAAACTTGAGACTTGACCCCGGAGGTGCGGAGGTGGGCCGCGGAAGCGCCCCGTCCAGCATCGGAGCCTAAAGGTGCAGGCAAGCCCTGGCGAGGACATCGTTTATACAGAATACCTATGGCAAACCCTCTGCGGCAAAGCCTTTGCCGACGCCGCCAGGCTGGCACAATCCACGCGCAGAATCCGCTGTGGACAAGCAAAGTGGTGGTCTAGTTGGGCGTTAGCCCTGCGAACACGCTTGCATCGCTAACGACAACATAACAATGACCAGTCAACGTCTTTTCTGCCTGCCGCTCATTGCGGCCTGCTTTTTGCCACTTCTCTCACATGCTGCTGATATCGACCTGAGCAAACCGCAACCGAATGCGGTCAATCGTGCTCCCGTGGCGATCTCCGGGCCAGGCGCTGAGCGTGTACTCGACTTTTCCTTGTGGCAGAGCGCGATCCTAACGACCGAGTTGGTGGGTAGCATCTCGGACAGCGTCTTTTGTAGCGGTCCCCAGAAGATGTTCTACTCGAAACGGCTCGACGATTGGTTCGTGGCGCAGCTGTCCAAGGAGTTCAAGAACTTGGCGATCAAGACTGGTTACGCATCCGGCGAAAGCACGCGCTCGGTGTTTGATGAAAAAAAGAATGGGGCAGATTTCAAGATCGGTGCGACCATGCTGGCTCTCGACTACCGAACCTGCAAGAGCGGAGAGTCGACCAAGGGCCGCGCCTATGCCAAGATCAAGTGGGAAGTATTCTCAGCGCGCCGACAGAAGGTGGTTTACTCACCTGTCATCGAATCGAGCTACTCGTCGGACGCTAATGTTCCTGAAGCCGAATTCGATACCGCCTTTATGCGGGCGATCGCAGGCAACTTGCTGGGTGACCCGAAATTTGTCGGGCTTGTGAGTTCGGGAGGGCTGACCGAAATCGAACCGGCCCTAGTCTTGCCGCCGCTACGGATTGCTGGGGACAGAGCCATCAAGGGTGAGGTCATTCGCGCCGCGTCCGACTTGGTTAAGGCAGTCGTTACCGTCGAGAGTGGTGTCGGTTCCGGTTCAGCGTTTTATGTCAGCCGTGCCGGCTATCTTTTGACCAACTATCACGTCGTCAGTGACGCCAAGTTCGTGCGCATCAAGCTCAGTGATGGGCGCAGCCTTGTCGGCGAAGTGCTTCGCACTGACAAGGCACGAGACATCGCTTTATTGCAGACTGACCCAGTCACCTTCGATGTGCTGGGACTTAGGCTTGAACCCGCGCAACTGGGCGAGGAGGTCTTCGCGCTCGGTTCGCCTTATGGCGCTGCATTGAGTGGGTCGTTGACGCGGGGGGTGCTCAGCTCCCGGCGAGTGATGGAAGGTGTGTCGTTCCTGCAGAGCGACGTCGCCATCAATCCGGGCAGTAGTGGCGGGCCATTGATTGATGCCAAAGGGCAAGTGATTGGCATTGCTCAGCTTCGTTCCGCGACAGCGGGTTTGAATCTTTTCATCCCGCTTGATGATGCGTTGGAGAAACTGGCGCTGACCGTGGACGTGCCGGTGGCAGCCAAGTAATTGAGACCCACCGCGATGGCGGCAGCTGGCGGCGACAGTCGGGCACCGGCCCAAGCGAGAAAAGTTGGAGCTAGTGGCAGGATCAGGTCTTGAATATAGAGGCAAGCCCCGACCTTCAAGTCATCGACTTGATAGGTGCCTGCGCGCAGCGCTGCACCTTCCGAGGCGACTCGCAGCGAGCCGTGTTCTTGTGAATGCCCCTTCTGCATGAGCGAGGAGCGCAGATTTTGGCGGGCGTCGCGAAGCGACTTCAAGATCAAACTTCGCGCCCCCTGTCTGAGCGGAGCGTAGCGCAGTGAGCTGGGCGCGGCCCGGCAAATTCGAGCAGCCGAGCGGACCCGCAGGGCCATGCGGCAGGGTCGCCCGCCGGGGCGAAAACCGAAGGTGTCGCCGCAGGCAAGTCCCGGCATCTTGGCATTAGCGCAATGTAAGAGAAGCCAATCAGCATTAGTGCAGGGGAGTCTCCGCCCAAAATCCAGCGCCTCGGCCCCGACACTAGCCCCCACCCCCAACCCCTGAAAACCTCCCCCGATACTGCTCCGGCGTAATCCCGCTATGCCGCTTCAAACTCCGCTGCAAGCTGTCCACCGAGCCGAAGCCGGCCCGCTGCGCCACCCGCGCCAAAGGCCAACTCGTCTGTTCCAGATGCGACTTGGCACGGTCCAGCCGCAAGGCCTCGACAAAGCGCGCCGGGGTCTGCCCGGTCTCGCTTAAGAACAGCCGAGCGAAATGGCGCTCGCTCATATGAACCCGCAGCGCCAGCACAGCAATGCTGAGGTCCTCCGCCGGATGCTCAGCCATCCAGCTCATTAGCGCACCCAAGCGTTGTCCCACCTTGCCCGACTTGCTGCTCGCCTGTGTCTGCGCCTTCAGCCCCGCCGAGTATTGCGACTGTCCGCCGGGCCGGCGCAAGTACAGCACCAAATTGCGCGCCACCTGCAAGGCCAGCGCCTGACCCAGATCGGCCTCCACCAAGGCCAAGGACAAATCAATCGCCGCCGTGATGCCGGCCGAGCTGTAGATCGGCGGGTCGGCCACATAGATCGCATCCGGCTCCATCAATACCGCTGGAAACATCTGCTTCAGCCGCTCGCAATACTGCCAATGCGTGGTGGCGCGCCGGCCATCGAAGAGCCCTGCCGCTGCAAGCGCGAAAGCGCCGGTGCATACGCTGCCCATGCGGCGTACCTGGGGCGCGCGGCGCTGCAGCCAGGGAATCAGCTTAGGCACCGAGCCCGGCTGCTCCAGCACCGCATCATTGCCCCCGACCACCAAGACCGTGTCTATTTCGCCGCGCAAGGCTGACAGAGCCGTCGTCGGGCCGAGTTGCAGGTCGGAATTGCAGGTCACAGGCCCACCCTCGGGCGAGGCCAGTCTGAGCCGGTAGGGCGTGGAGCGGCCGGCGGATTCGCAAAAGCCATTGGCCTTGCTGAAGACCTCCCAAGGCCCGGTGACGTCCAGCGACTGGCAGCCGTCATAGGCGACGATGACAACGGTGCGGGGCGCATCGGCGAGCGGCTTGGCCTTGGCAATTTTGGCAGTATTTGCGGTCATTGTGTCAATACGGACATGAGACTCAAGCATAAGCTATGCAGCATGAACCAACAACATCAAAGCCCCCTCCAAACCGTCCGCCTGCTGGTGCTCAGCCAAGCGTTGTTCGTTTGCGCCTCGGCGATCGGCTTGACGTTGACCGGCCTGGTCGGCGCGATGCTGGCACCGAGTCGCGCGCTGGCCACCCTGCCCTATGCGCTGGTCACCGTGGCCACGGCCTTGAGCACGATTCCAGTCTCGATGCTGATGCTGCGCTGGGGCCGCCGCCGCGTCTTCATGCTGGGCAGTTTGAGCGGCGCGCTCGGCGGGGCCTTGGCGGCCTGGGCGATTGTGCGCAATGACTTTTTGCTCTTTTGCTTCGCCAATCTGGCCTTGGGCCTGTTCGCCGCCAGCGCCCAGTATTACCGCTTTGCCGCCAATGAGGCGGCACCTAGTGAGTACAAGGCACGCGCGATCGCTTGGGTGATCAGCGGCGGTGTGCTGGCCGCGCTGGTTGGCCCGACCCTGGCTGCTTGGGCGCGCGAGGCCGTGCCGCGCCATAGCTTTGCCGGCTCTTATCTGGTCTTGCTGGGGCTGGCCCTGCTCGGGGCGCTGGTGCTGAGCCGCTTGGCGGGCCAGGGTGCAGCGACCTCCGCCGTGCGGGCGAGCGGCCTTGCTTCATCGACGCCACTGAACCGCCTCTTGCGCCGCCCGGCCTTCCTGGTGGCCGCGACAAACAGCGCCTTGGCCGCCGGCATGATGATGTTCGTGATGACGTCCAGCCCGCTGGCGGTGGTCGGCTGTGGCCTGCCGGTGAGCGTCGCGGCCTCGGTGATTCAGTGGCATTTGCTGGCCATGTATGTGCCGGGCTTTTTCAGCGGCCGTTTGATTGCGCGCTTTGGTGTGACGCCGATCCTGGCCCTGGGCACAGCGCTTTTCGGGATCGGTAGCGCGGTGGCTTTGGCAGGAGAAACGCCGCTTTTGTTCGGCCTGGCCTTGATGCTCAACGGTTTAGCTTGGAACTTCATGTTCGTCGGCGCCAGCACGCTCTTGACCCAGAGCTTTGCCGAGGACAGCGCGGCCGACCGGGCCCGCGCCCAAGCGGCGAATGAGTTCATCACCGCGGCGGTGGCGGCCAGCGGCTCGCTATTGGCCGGAGTCGTCTTCAATGCTTGGGGCTGGTCGGCGATTCAGATTGCTGTGTTGCCGCTGTTGGCGCTGTCCGGCGGCGTGACGCTGTACGGCGGGCTTGGGCTGCGGCAACAGACGAAGTTACGTGCTATTTGAGCGTAGCTTCAACGGTGCCGCGCCAATCTGCGCGCGAGCAAAAGGTAGACCAGCGCCCAGGCGCTGCCAAAGACCCAGCCGCCCAACACGTCCGAGCCCCAGTGCACACCCAGCGCGATCCGGCTCAAGCCCACCAGCAAGGTCATCAGCCCGGCCAGACACAGGATGTAGACCCGTTCTGCCGGCTTGCTGCGCGTGCTGGCGAGCAGCGCGCCCAGGCTCAGAAACACCAGCGCCGACAAACTTGCATGGCCGCTGGGGAAGCTCAGGCCCGGCTCAATCATCACCGCGAACGCGGGGTCGGGGCGAATCCGCCCAAACGCCGCCTTCAGCGAAAACACCGCCAACGTGCCGCTGATCACCGAGCTGGCAAGCAGGTAGGCCGTGACTGCCCGGCGCACCAACAAGAGATAGCCGACCGCCGCGACCGTCAACAGGGTCAGGAAAATGGTGCTGCCAATGCCGCTCAAATCACGCAACACCGAAATCATCCAGGGCTGAGCGCCGCGCGCCTGCTGCGCCCAGAGCAGCAAGGCGGTGTCGACGCCGCGCGTGCCGCCGTCGAGCATGGCGCCGCTGATCTCGATAAAACCCCAAGCCAGCATGGCCGCGACAAAGCCGGGCAGCAGGGTCTTGAGGACCCTGGCGTAGCGATCCGGCGATGGTTGGGTTTCCGCCGCATCATCGGTGTGACCCTCCGGCATTTCTGTTTGCTTTTGCATGGCGGCATTTTCCGCTACAGGAAAATGCCGGGCGACCGGTGTGGTGCGGCTCAGGCCTTGCGCTGCCCCCACAACACGCCCGCCGCGATCAAGAGCATGCCGACGATGGTGACCAGATCCGGCCGCTCACCGAAGATCGGCAGGGCCAGCAGGGTTGCCAAGACCGGTGTCAGCGCGCCCGCCATGGCGCTGCGCTGTGCGCCCAGGCGGGCGACGGCAAAGCTGTAGCTGAGCGTCGAGATCAGGCCGACGCCGACGCTTTGAATCAGCAGCTGCAGCCAGAGTTGTTCGCGCGGCAGCGTCGGCAGGCTCAAGCCCCCTTGGGCTGCTTGCCAAGCCAGCAAAGGCAGCAGCAGCAGGAGCGAGACGCTGGAGATCAGCGCTGCTGCCTCGATAGGCGCCAGCTTGGCTTGGCGCAGCGCCAAGGTGTAGGCCGACCACATCAAGCTGCCGAGCAAAAACATCGCGTAGCCCTCGGCCAAGCCGGCATGCCCGGCCTTCAAGGCCAGCATGGTGGCGACGCCAGCGGCGATGCACAGCAGCGCCGGCCAGCGCGCCAAGGCGGCACGGCCGTGCAGGGCGGCGGCCAGCAGGGCGGTGACCAGCGGCAAGGTGCCCGGAATCAGCGTCGCGCCATCGGCCACCGGCGCATGGCGCATGCCCCAGCCGGCGATCAGAAAGTAAGGCAGGCCGGCGCCGACGACGATCATCAGCCACAGCTTGAGCGGCACCTGGGCAAAGCGCGCGCGCCGCCGCCACAGCAAGGGCATGAACAAGAGCCCGGCCGGGCCGAAGCGCAGCAGCGCCAGCTCGGCGGGCGGCAGATTTGCGCGCGCACCGGCGCGCAAGGAGATGAAGAAGGCCGCCCAGATGCACAGCGTCAAGGCCAGCGCGGCCCAGCCCAGCAGGTCAAAGCCGCTCTTGTCGGCCAAGGGGCGGTGGCTGAGGGCGTGCTGGCTGGCGGAAATGGGAACTGCTGGGGTGGGCATGCTGCGGGCCTGAATCTACTGCTGGAAAGGCTGAATTTTCCGGCTTGACCCCGGGCGATATTGACTCAAATGGCGACTGAATCGCGGCTGCAAGGGTGGATTCATCCAATAAAATGCGTGAAATTGACGATTTCAAGCCATGGACAAAATAGACATCCAATTGCTGGAACTGCTGCAGCGCGACGGCCGACTCTCGATTGCCGAGCTGGCCGAGCGGGTGGCGCTGTCGCAAAGCCCTTGCGCGCGTCGGCTCAAGCGCCTGGAAGATGCTGGCTTCATTGCCGGCTACCGCGCGGTGCTGGACCGCAAAGCGGTGCAGCTGGCGACCACGGTGTTCGTCAATGTGCGGCTGATGCATCACCGCGAGGATGCGGTGCAGCAGTTTGAAGCGGCGATGGAAGCGATGGCCGAGGTGGTGGCCTGCCATGTGGTCAGCGGCGCGCATGACTATCTGCTCGAAGTGGTGGTCAGCGAGCTGAGCAGTTACGAGCACATCGTGCGCCGCCTGCAGGCGCTGCCCATGGTGCAAGATATCACCAGCAATTTTGCGATCCGCTGCGTCAAGAGTGGCGCGCCGCTGCCGCTGAAGGCACTCAAGTAAATGATGATTAGCCCAACAATCCCGCCATGCGCATAGCCGTACTCTCCGACATCCACGGCAATCTGGCCGCGCTCGAGGCCGTGGTGGCCGACCTCAAACGCCGTGGCGTTGACGCCGTCGTCAATCTGGGCGACAGCCTGTCCGGTCCCTTGCTGCCGCTGGAGACCGCCCAATACTTGATGGCACATGACTGGCCGCAACTGGCCGGCAACCATGAGCGGCAGTTGCTCAATCTGGGCCCCAATGCCGGTGCTTCTGACCGTTATGCCCGCGAGCAACTCGGGGCTGCCGATCTCGCCTGGGTCGCCGGGCTCAAGCACAGCCAGGCTTTCAACGAGCAGGTCTGGCTCTGCCATGGCACACCGGACAGCGATGTCGAGGTGCTGCTGCAAAGTGCCGAGCGCGCGGCCACGGCGGCCGAGGTGGAACAGCGTTTGAAAGGGCATCAGAGCGAGCTGCTGCTGTGCGGCCACAGCCATGTGGCGCGCAGCGTGCGCTATGCCAATGGAGGGCTGATCGTCAACCCGGGCAGCGTCGGCCAGCCGGCTTACCAAGACGACTACCCCTACCCTCATGTGGTGGAATCGGGCTCGCCCGACGCCCGTTACGCCATTGTTGAGCGGCGCAAAGAGGGCTGGAGCGCCGCGCTGCTCAGCGTCCCCTACCCGCACGCGCAGATGGCCGAGTTGGCCCGTCTTCGTCAGCGCCCCGAATGGGTGCAAGCGCTCAGCAGCGGCTATCTCAGCAACTGACTATGAATTCTTCGCCTCAAGCCCTGATCATCATCGACATGCAAAAAGGCATGGCTGCGGCCGGTCCGCGCAACAACCCGCAAGCCGAAGACCGCATTGCCGCGCTGCTGAGCACTTGGCGCAGCGCCGGTCGGCCGGTCGTGCATGTGCGCCATCTGTCGCGCTCGGCTGGCTCACCGTTCTGGCCCGGTCAGCCCGGTGCCGAGTTCCAAGACCGGCTGGCGCCGCTGCCGCATGAGCATGTGGTGGACAAGCATGTCACCGACGCCTTTGTGCACAGCGGCCTGGAGCGCTGGCTGCATCAGCGCGGCATCCGCAGCCTGGTGTTTTGCGGCGTCAGCACGACGATGTCGGTCGAGGCGACGGTGCGCACGGCGGGATGCCTGGGCTTTGACTGCCGGGTCGTGGCGGATGCCTGCTATTGCTACGACCGCCCCGACCTCGACGGCCGCCCGCGCAGCGCAGAGGACTTGCAGCGTGTGGCGCTGGCCAATTTGCAGGGCGAATATGCGCAGGTGTGTAAAGCCGAGGATCTGCTGCTGGACTAGCCCGGCTCGCCCAGCGCCAACTCGACGCAAAAGCCCCGCTCGACCGGCACCAGCCTGATCGCACCGCCATGGGCGCTGGCGACCCGTTCGGCCAACATCAGGCCGAGGCCGGTGTTGGCGTCGAAGTTGTGCGCGTTCAGCGCCTCCTGCAACTCGGCCAAGCGCTCCGGCGCCAGGCCAGGGCCGTCGTCATGCAGGCGCAGCAGGCCCGCAGCGGGCACGTTCACCGTGACCACCGTGGCGCCGTAGCGGCGCGCGTTGTCGAGCAAATTGAGCAGCGCGGCGGCCAGCAGGTCGGGGTCGGCGTTGAGCGTTGGCGTGCCTTGGACGCTGACCTTCAGGCCCTGAATCGGCAGCCGCGCCAGCAGCTCGGCCACATCAAGCGAGCGCCGCTGCAGGCCGGTGTTGCTGCGGAACAGGCCCAACAAGGCCGCCACCACATGCTGCAAGCGCTGGGCCGCCTCACGTGCGCGCTGCAGGCGCGGCCGCAGCTCGGCAGGGGCTTCCAGCAGCGCCACCGCCAATTGCGCATCGATGCCAGCCAGTGGCGTGCGAAGAGCATGCGAGGCATGGCCGGCAAAGGCGCGCTCGTTGTTGACGCGCTCGGCGAGCCGCTGGCTCAGCTGATCAATGGCCGCATGCACCGGCCGCAGCTCTTCGCGCTCGGCGGGCCCGAGGCTGGCGCGTGCATCGGTAGGCTCGAAGGCGGCCAGCCGCTCCGACAAGGCCTGCAGCGGCGCCAGCTCATGGCGAATCTTGAAACGCACCCAGAGCTGGCCCATCAAGCCGACGGCCAAGGCCGCCAGCACGGCGCTCAGCGTGATCTCGGCCTGCACTTCCAGGCGCTCGCTGCGAGTTTGCGCGACATAGAGCATGCGGCCTTCGCGGCCCAAGGCCAGGCCGTAAAGCCGCCAGTTCGCCACATCGCTGAAACCCGCGCTGGGGCTGCTGCGCAGCGCGGCCTCGGGTGCACCGCTCGAGCGCAGCAAGACCTGACCCTCGGCCCCCAGCACCTGCCAGGCGAAGCGTTCTGCATTGGCCACGGCGGGCACCTGGGCAGCCCGGCGCTCAAGTTCAGCAAAGCCCTCATGCTGCAAGAGGCCGCCAATCAAGTCGGCCGAGGCGTGCAAAGTGTCATCGAGCAGTTCGTTGACCTCATGGCGCGCGGCCAGCCAGACCGCCGAGGCCAGCAGTAGGCCTGACAACAAGGACCACAGCACCAGCGAACGTGCAAGACGGCTACGGATGGAGGGCAGGCTCATGTCTTGAGCTCCAAGCGGTAGCCGATGCCGCGCACGGTCTCGATCAAGCCGCGCCCGAGCTTGCGGCGCAGCGCCGAGACATGCACTTCCAGCGCATTGCTGGCCAACTCGGCCTCAAAGCCCAGCACCAGCTTTTCGAGTTCGGCCTTGGGCACAATGCGGCCGGCACGCAGCAGCAGCGCTTCCAGCACCGCCCATTCACGTCCGGTCAAGTCGACTCTTTGCCCGTCCGCGTAGGCCGCACGCGCGGCCAGATCGACCTCGACGTCCAGCTCACTGCCGGCGATGCGGCGGCGCGTCGGCGCACCGCCACCGCCGCTGCGCCGACCGACCGCTCGCAGCCGTGCCGCCAACTCTTCGGGTGCGAAGGGCTTGACCAGATAGTCATCGGCGCCGGCGTCGAGGCCCTCGATGCGCGAGCTCAAGCCCTCGCGGGCGGTCAGCATCAAGGCCGGCACGGCGTCGCCGCGCCGGCGCGCTGCGGCCAGCCAGTCCAGGCCCGAGCCATCGGGCAGTGCCCAATCGAGCAAATAGGCATCGAAGGGCTCACCGCGCAGCGCCTCGGTGTCGGCCAAGCTGCGGCACCAATCGACCACATGGCCTTGGCAGCGCAGATAGTCGCGCAGGCCTTCGCCGAGGATGTCATCGTCTTCAAGCAGCAGCAGTCGCATTGATTCTCCAAGGGACTTGGGCAAAAAAACCGTCCCAGCGTCGTTCTTCCGCTTTGTCGCACAAGGCCACTGCCTGCGGCGCCATGCCTGGCAGGAACAGCTTTGCTCAAGTCCCGCCCCTTTTGTTCGAACGGCCGATTCTCGCCGCCCCGGCGCGTCAGCCGTATGAAGCTGAGTCAATGCACTCTTCAGGTGCGCTTCAGATGCGTCGCGCCTAATCGAGCCATGAGTATTTCTAAATCATCCGGGACAGCAGCGACGATGTCCCTCAAGGAAACGACGGGCCGTTTCATCATTCCGGCCACGGTGGAGCAGGTGCTGCTTGCCGTCAGCCTGTTTTGGGCCGTGGCAGCGAACCGCTATTTTTTCAGCGCCGCCTTGAAGGGGCGTAGCTTTGATGATCCTAGCGCCTGGGGTTTTGCCGGCGCCATGGTGGTGCTGGTGCTGGCTTTGCATCTGTTCTTGCTGGCGCTGGTGGCCAATCGCTGGACGCTCAAGCCTCTGCTGGTGGTCTTGATCATTGCCACGGCTTTTGCCAGCTGGTTCATGCAGGCCTTCGGTGTCTATCTGGACCCAACGATGGTGCGCAACACCTTGCGCACCGACCCGGCCGAGGCGGGCGAGTTGATCTCGGCGGCGCTGCTCCTGCATGTGCTGATCTATGCCGGCCTGCCGCTGCTGCTGCTGTGGCGGGTGCGCATCATCAACCGGCCTTGGCGGCGCGCCCTGGCCGTGCGCTTGGGCCTGATCGTGGTGGCGGTGCTGGCCATGGTGGCGAGCGTGATGGCGGTGTTCCAGCCCTTTTCGTCCTTGATGCGCAATCACAAGGAGATTCGCTACCTGATCACGCCGGCCAACTATGTCTGGTCGCTGGGCAGCACCTTGGCGGCCGAGGCGCGCGGTGCAGCCAAGCCGCGCCAGGCGGTGGGTCTGGACGCTCAGCCGGGCCCGAGCTGGGCCGGCCGCAGCAAGCCCAAGGTCGTGGTGATGGTGATTGGTGAAACTGCCCGCGCCGCCAACTGGGGGCTCAACGGCTATGACCGTCAGACGACGCCGCAGCTGGCGGCGATTGCTGGGCAGCCGGGCTCAAACCTGATCAGCTTCCAGGATGTGCGCGCCTGCGGCACCAATACCGAGACCTCGCTGCCTTGTATGTTCTCGGCCATAGGCCGGCGTGACTATGACGAAGCGCGCATACGCGGTAGCGATTCGCTGCTGCATATCGTCGCCCGCGCCGGCGTTGGCGTGCACTGGCGCGACAACCAATCGGGTTGCAAAGGCGTATGCGACGGCCTGCCCAATGACGCGGTGACCAAGCTCAACGCGCCGGGCTTGTGCGAGGGCGAGCGCTGCCTGGACGAAGGCCTGATCGCCGACCTGGATGGCAGGCTGAACGATCTGATTGGGCACTTCACCCCTGGCGCAGAGATCG